>NZ_CATQFT010000009.1:0-114165 GCF_958267405.1 Neisseria maigaei
TGATTATTGATTTTTGGCGAAACCATTTGATCATATGACAAGATGTGTATCTACCTTAACTTAATGATTTTGATAAAAATCATTAGGGGATTCATCAGCATAAGGTTTGACGATGGAATTGGTGTTGAAGTCTTTGATGACGGCAACGCCTGCGCCTTGGAGTGTGGCGGTAGTGTCGTCAATTTTGTCGCGGACGCGGTAGTAGTCTGCGGCAATACGCATATCGCCGGCATCGAAGCCGACGGAAACGCGAGGGAGGAAATTGTTGGATGTTTCGCCATCGTAGCGGATGGAGGAAAGACCCGTGTCACCTTGTACATAAACGCCCGGCTGGTTGTCGGCGGCAAATGCGGCAGTGGGGAGGGCAAGCACGGTTAATGCAGTAAGGAGTTTTTTCATTTCTCGATTCCTAAAAATGTTCAAAATTTTCTGAATATCGGAATCCGTTGGGGAATCCGTTAGGGAATCCGTTAGGGAATCCGTTGGGAAATCCGTTGGGAAATCCGTTGGGAAATCCCATTTCATTATACAATATTTTTCAAATTTTTGCCTGTTTTCGGCTTTTTTGTCGTTCCGGTTCGTCCGGTTTTGCCGGGGGCTTTTGTTGCCGCCTGTTTGTGCCGGTGTGTTAAAATTTTCTGCTTCCGCGTATTGTGTTTTCCGCCGCCGGGCGGTTTGTTTGCGAATCGGAGAGAATTTATGCCTTCTGCCCATTATCCTGAAATGAACGAAAAACTGATGGCGGTTTTGATGGCGATGCTGGTCGCGCTGATGCCGTTTTCCATCGATGCCTACCTGCCCGCGATTCCCGAAATGGCGCAGTCGCTGGGTGCGGATGTCCACCGTATCGAACAGAGCCTGAGTTTGTTTATGTTCGGCACGGCGTTCGGGCAGGTGGTCGGCGGTTCGGTGTCCGACATCAAAGGGCGCAAACCCGTCGCCCTGACCGGTTTGATTGTATATTGCCTTGCCGTTGCCGCCATCGTATTTGTTTCGAGTGCCGAACAGCTCCTTAACCTGCGTGCGGTACAGGCGTTCGGCGCAGGCATGACTGTGGTCATCGTCGGCGCGATGGTGCGCGATTATTATTCAGGGCGGAAAGCCGCCCAGATGTTCGCCCTCATCGGCATTATCCTGATGATTGTGCCGCTTGTCGCGCCCATGGTCGGCGCGGTATTGCAGGGCTTGGGCGGCTGGCAGGCGATTTTCGTTTTCTTGGCGGCTTATTCGCTGGTGTTGCTCGGTTTGGTGCAGCATTTCCTGCCCAAACCCGCCGCCGGCGGCAAAATCGGCAGGGATGTGTTCGGGCTGGTGGCAGGGCGGTTCAAACGTGTTTTGAAAACATGCGCCGCCATGGGGTATCTGTTTTTCCAAGCATTCAGTTTCGGCTCGATGTTTGCTTTTTTGACCGAATCGTCCTTCGTGTACCAGCAGCTTTACCGCGTTACGCCGCATCAATACGCTTGGGCGTTTGCGCTCAACATCATCACGATGATGTTTTTCAACCGTATTACCGCGTGGCGGCTTAAAACCGGCGCGCATCCGCAAAGCATCCTGCTGTGGGGGATTGTCGTCCAGTTTGCCGCCAACTTGTCCCAACTCGCCGCCGTGCTGTTTTTCGGGTTGCCCCCGTTTTGGCTGCTGGTTGCGTGCGTGATGTTTTCAGTCGGTACGCAGGGTCTGGTCGGTGCGAACACGCAGGCATGCTTTATGTCTTATTTCAAAGAAGAGGGCGGCAGCGCAAATGCCGTATTGGGTGTATTCCAATCTTTAATCGGCGCGGGGGTAGGTATGGCGGCAACCTTCTTGCACGACGGTTCGGCAATCGTGATGGCGGCAACGATGACCGCGTCCACCTCTTGCGGCATTGCGCTTCTGTGGCTCTGCTCGCATCGTGCGTGGAAAGAAAACGGGCAAAGCGAATACCTTTAACGGAAAATGCCGTCTGAAACCGTTTCAGACGGCATTTGATGTTAGAATGCACGATAAATCACCATTCAGACAAAATCATGTCCCACCACATCGACGAACTCCTCCTTCCCCACCGCAACGCCATCGACACCATCGATGCGGAAATCCTGCGCCTGCTCAACGAACGCGCGCAACACGCACACGCCATCGGCGAACTGAAAGGTACGGGCGCGGTATACCGTCCGGAGCGCGAGGTTGCCGTGTTGCGCCGTATTCAGGATTTGAACAAAGGCCCGCTGCCCGACGAATCCGTCGCCCGCCTGTTCAGGGAAGTGATGAGCGAGTGCCTCGCCGTAGAACGCCCGCTGACCATCGCCTATCTGGGACCGCAGGGTACGTTTACCCAACAGGCGGCGATTAAGCATTTCGGTCATGCCGCACACACTATGGCGTGTCCGACCATAGACGACTGCTTCAAACAGGTTGAAACGCGTCAGGCGGATTATCTGGTCGCACCCGTGGAAAATTCGACCGAAGGCTCGGTCGGCCGCACGTTAGACCTGCTTGCCGTTACCGCATTGCAGGCTTGCGGCGAAGTCGTCTTGCGCATACACCACAACCTTCTGCGTAAAAACAGCAGCAGTACCGAAGGCATCACCAAAGTATTTTCGCACGCACAGGCGTTGGCGCAGTGCAACGATTGGCTGGGCAGACACCTTCCCAACGCCGAGAGGGTGGCGGTCTCCAGCAATGCCGAAGCCGCACGGCTGGTTGCTGAATCGGAAGACGGTACGGTTGCCGCCATTGCCGGGCGTACTGCGGCGGAAATCTACGGACTTAGCCCCGTTGCCGAGTGTATTGAGGATGAGACGAACAACACCACGCGCTTCCTGGTTATGGGTCATCATGAAACCGGTGCCGGTGGCAGCGACAAAACCTCGCTGGTCGTTTCCGCACCCAACCGGGCAGGCGCGGTTGCCTCGCTGCTGCAACCCCTGACCGAATCAGGTATTTCCATGACCAAGTTTGAGAGCCGTCCGAGCAAATCCGTTTTGTGGGAATACCTGTTCTTTATCGATATCGAGGGACACCGGACGGATGACAAGGTTCAGACGGCATTAAAACAGTTGGGCGGGCGCGCTTCGTTCGTCAAAATCATCGGTTCGTATCCGACTGCCGTTTTGTAGTTGCGGCAGCGTTCAGACGGCATTTCCCCAACGATTATGTCCGAATACCGAGTCAACCACGAACCCGTTTTTATGCTGGCATCTTCGCCTTGGCGCGAAAGCAGCCTGTGGGTTGAAGCATTCAGCCGCCGTTACGGGCGTGTGGCTTTGCTGGCGCGCAGCGCGCGCAAACGGCAGAGCGAGCTGCGCGGCGTATTGGTTCCGTTCGTCCCTGTCAGCGTGTCGTGGTACGGCAGTCAGGAACTCAAAACCCTTCACCGCGCCGAATGGGTCGGCGGTTGGCGGCAGCCGCAGGGCAGGGCGTTGTTTGGCGGATTGTATGTGAACGAGCTGGTTTTAAAACTGACCGCGCGCGAAGATCCCATGCCTGAGTTATACGATGCATTGGCTGAAGTGATGAAGGCAGTCTGCTGCGAGGTAGACCACATTGCCGATTTGCGCCGCTTCGAATGGAAGCTGCTCAATGCCTTGGGCGTTGCCCCCGATTTGCATACGGACGGAGAGGGCAGGGAAATCCAGTCCTCCGCCAGATACTGTATCAGACCGGAAGAAGCAGTCATGCCCGTAGGCAGGGAATGTGTTTTGCCGTCTGAAACCGTCATTATTGCCGACGGGCAGAGCCTGATTGATTTGCAGACGGGCAGTTTCGGCAGTGCGCAAAGCCTTCAGGATGCCCTGAAAATCACACGGCTGCTGACAGGCAGCCTGCTTCCTGAAGGGGTGAAGTCGAGGCAGGTGTTGGAACAGATACGGCAGTTTGACCGTCGTGCAATATAGGTGCCGACGCAGCGTACCGGTATGCTGCAAAATAAAAAATCGAAGAGGAAAGGAAACATCATGCTTTTAGGTGTCAACATCGATCACATCGCCACCGTCCGCAATGCCCGTGGCACGACCTATCCCAGTCCTGTGGAAGCGGCATTGGTCGCGGAAACACACGGTGCGGATTTGATTACCATGCACCTGCGCGAAGACCGCCGCCACATTAAAGACGCGGACGTGTTCGCCGTCAAAAACGCCATCCGCACGCGCCTGAACCTTGAAATGGCACTGACCGAAGAAATGCTTGAAAACGCGCTTAAAGTGATGCCGGAAGACGTGTGCATCGTGCCGGAAAAACGGCAGGAAATCACGACCGAAGGCGGTTTGGACGTATTGGCGCAACAGGAAAAAATCGCCGAATTCACCAAAATCCTGACCGACGCGGGCATACGTGTGTCCTTGTTTATCGATGCCGACGACAGGCAAATCCAAGCCGCCTATGATGTCGGTGCGCCCGTTGTCGAGCTGCACACCGGCGCGTATGCCGACGCACAAAGCCACGCCGAACAACTCAAGCAGTTCGAGCGTCTGCAAAACGGCGCGCATTTCGCCGGCGATTTGGGCTTGGTCGTCAACGCCGGACACGGACTGACCATACACAACGTTACCCCCATCGCCCAAATCCTCGCCATCCGCGAGCTGAACATCGGGCATTCGCTGATTGCCCAAGCCCTCTTCCTCGGACTGCCCGAAGCCGTGCGCCAAATGAAGGAGGCGATGTTCAGGGCAAGGCTGCTGCCGTAAGGGCAGGCAAACCGTTTCAGACGGCATTTTACGACAAAGGAGCGCAAATATGATTTACGGCATCGGTACAGACATCGTTTCCCTCAAGCGCATCATCCGCTTAAACAAAAAATTCGGACAGGCGTTTGCCGGGCGCATCCTCACTCCGGAAGAGCTGCTTGAATTTCCGCAGGCGGGCAAACCCGTCAACTACCTTGCCAAACGCTTTGCCGCCAAAGAAGCCTTTGCCAAAGCCGTCGGCACGGGCATACGCGGCGCGGTTTCCTTCCGCAACATCGGTATCGGGCACGACACATTGGGCAAACCCGAATTTTTCTATGCCCCCGCCCTGTCCAAATGGCTGGAGGAACAAGGCATCAGCCGCGTCAGCCTCAGCATGAGCGACGAAGAAGACACCGTATTGGCATTTGTCGTTGCCGAAAAATAATGCCGTCTGAAATGCGGCAAACCCGTTGACGGCATTGCCCGTCCCTCATTTGCACTCCGACCGACCAACCGCATACCCGCCATGATCCAAGACACCCGCCCCCTTATCCGCGTCGTTGCCGGCATCCTGCTCAACCGAGACGGCGACTACCTGCTCAGTTCCCGCCCCGAAGGTAAACCCTATGCCGGATATTGGGAATTTGCCGGTGGCAAGGTCGAAGCGGGCGAAACCGACTTCCAAGCCTTGCAACGCGAGTTTGAAGAAGAACTCGGCATCCGCATCCTCGCCGCCACGCCTTGGCTGACCAAAATCCATTCCTACGAACACGCGCATGTCTGCCTGAAATTCTTATGGGTCAACCCCGACCAATGGACGGGCGAACCGCAATCCCGCGAAGGGCAGGAATGGTCTTGGCAGAAGGCGGGTGATTTTACCGTTGCCCCCATGCTGCCTGCCAACGGTGCGCTTTTGCGTTCGCTGTCCGTCCCGCGCCGTTTGTACGGCAGCCTGAAAACGGGTTTGCACGGTGAAAACAGTATGGGCGCGTACCGCGTCCTGCCTTTGGGTTCGGCAGAGGGAAGCGGTGCGAACGTTTTGATGGAGGCGGCGCAATGGCAGGACAGGCCCGAACACGCCGATAGCGTGTGGATGATGGTGCAGACCCGCGAACAATGGCGGCAGGCGCAGGAAAAGGGCGCGGATGTGGTCGTGTGGCGGGTCGGTAATGCCGCACAAGCCGCAGCGGTGGACGAAGTGTTGAAGCACGGCGTATCCGTGCCGCTGGTCGTTGCCGCCGACGTTCAGACGGCATCGCATTACGGCGGGCAATGGCTGGCGGCGGGCGCACACGCCGTGTTGGCCGATGAAAAAATGGGGAACGGAAATGGCTAAAAACCGCAAATTACTGCTTGCCGCATTGCTGCTGATTGCCTTTGCCGCCTTCAAGCTCGTTTTGTTGCAATGGTGGCAGGCGCAGCAGCCGCAAGCCGTGGCGGCGCAATGCGATTTGACCGAAGGTTGCACGCTGCCGGACGGAAGCCGTGTCCGCGCCGCCGCCGTTTCAACCAAAAAACCGTTTGATATTTATATCGAACACGCGCCTGCCGGCACGGAACAGGTCAGCATCAGCTTCAGTATGAAAAATATGGATATGGGTTTCAACCGCTATATGTTCGAGCGGCAACCGTCGGGGACTTGGCAGGCAGTACGCATCCGCCTGCCCGTCTGTGTCGAAGGCAGGCGCGATTTTACGGCGGACATTACAATCGGCAGTCGGACATTTCAGACGGCATTTACCGCCGAATAAACCTTTCAATCCGCCATTGCCGGAACATCCGTCCGGAAAGGACACGCTATGAATACTTTATATACACTTTTCGCCACCTGCCCGCGCGGCTTGGAAACCGTTTTATCTCAAGAACTCGGAAGCCTCGGCTGTACCGATGTTCAAGCGTTTGACGGCGGCGTTTCCTGCCGGGGCGGATTGGAACAGGCCTACGCCGCCAACCTGCACTCGCGCACCGCCAGCCGTATCCTGCTGCGTCTGACCAAAGGCACATACCGCAATGAGCGCGACATCTACAAACTTGCCAAAAACATCAACTGGTTCAACTGGTTTACCTTGCAGCAGACGTTCAAAGTCACAGTCGAGGCAAAGCGTGCCAACGTTAAGAGCATCCAATTTGTCGGTTTGACCGTCAAAGATGCCGTCTGCGACGCTTTCCGCGACATTTACGACGCACGTCCGAGCGTGGACAAAGCCGCGCCCGATGTCCGCATCCACGCCTTTTTGAACGAACGCAATGTCGAAATCTTCATCGACACTTCGGGCGAAGCCCTGTTCAAACGCGGCTACCGCCTGGATACCGGCGAAGCACCGCTGCGCGAAAACCTTGCCGCCGGACTGCTGCTCTCGGCAGGCTACGACGGCACGCAGCCGTTTCAAGATCCGTTTTGCGGCAGCGGCACGATTGCTATCGAAGCCGCTTGGATTGCCGCCCGCCGCGCGCCGGGTATGATGCGCCGCTTCGGTTTTGAGAAACTGCAAAATTTCGATAAAACGCTGTGGACAGATTTGCGCCGCCGCGCCGAAGCGCAAACCCGCCCCGTCCGCGCCCCGATTTCGGGCAGCGACAACGACCGCCGCATCGTTCAGACGGCATTGGACAACGCACGCAGTGCCGGGGTGGACGACATCGTTTCCTTCAGCGTTGCCGACGCGCAGTCCGTCCGGCCGAACGGCGAAAACGGCATTATGGTGTCCAATCCGCCCTACGGCGTGCGCCTTGAGGAAGTCCGCGCTTTGCAGGCACTTTATCCGCAACTGGGGACGTGGTTGAAAAAACACTATGCCGGCTGGCGGGTTAGCATGTTTACCGGCGACAGGGAAATGCCCAAATTCATGCGCCTGTCGCCAAAACGTAAAATCCCGCTTTACAACGGCAACATCGACTGCCGCCTGTTTCTGATTGATATGGTGCAGGGATCGAACCGTTGAGGAAAGTGTACAAAAATGCCGTCTGAAAAATGTTCAGACGGCATTTATTTTTCGGAATCAACCCCGCTTCAATACGGAAGTGTTGATGTAGCGTTGGACACCTGAGGCAATGGATTGGGCGCACTGCCTGCGGAAGGATTCGCTGCCCAGCAGCTTCTCTTCGGCAGGGTTGGACAGGAAGGCGGTTTCGACCAAGATAGACGGCATATCGGGCGCGCGCAAAACGGCGAAATTGGCTTCGTCCACCCTGCCTTTGTGCAGATGGTTGAGCCTGCCCAATTCTTCAAGCACCAGTTTGCCGAGTTTGCGGCTGTCGCGCAGCGTGGCGGTTTGGGTCATATCGAGCAGGGCGGTATCGACGTTGCGGTTGCCGCTGGTCGGTACGCCGCCGACCGCGTCGGCATTGTTTTGCGTCTGTTCCAAAAATTTGGCGGCGGAGCTGGTTGCGCCTTTGGTGTTCAACATATAAACCCCTGTGCCGCGCGCGGAGGGGCTGGTGAAGGCATCGGCGTGGATGGAGACAAATACGTCCGCCCGCCGTGCGCGCCCTTTGGCGACACGCACGCCCAAAGGGATGAACACGTCTTCGTTGCGCGTCATAAAGACGTTGTAACCCAAGGCTTCCAATTGCTTTTTGGTTTCGCGGGCGATGGAGAGGACGACGTGTTTTTCCTGCAAACCGCCCGAGCTGACGGCACCGGGGTCTTCGCCGCCGTGTCCGGGGTCGATCATAATGACGGGCCTGCGCCCGTTTCTGCCGCGCCCGGGTTGGGGCGTGGTGTTTTGGGCGAGGTCGGCTTCCGGAGAGCCGCGCAGGGTTTTGTTCAGGCTGCCGTTAAGCAGCGCCATCATCGGATCGTCGGCATCCATCCCGTGCGGATAGAGGTCGACGACGAGCCGGTTTTTAAAGCCGCCGACGGGCGGAAGCGCGAAGACTTGTGCGTGGGTGGGCTGTTTCAGGTCGATGACGAGGCGGACGGTGGTCGGTGTGTTCTGACCCGCGCGTATGCTGCGGATAAAGGGATCGTCCGCCATAACCTTCTGAGACAGTCCGTGCAATACGGTATTGATGTTCGCGTTTTGTATATCGACGACCAGCCTGCTTGGGTTGTCGAGCGCGAAGTGCTGGTATTTGAGCGCGGCGGTGCTTTCCAGCGTCAGGCGGGTGTAGGTGTGCGACGGCCATATCCGTGCGGCAGTGAATTGTGGTGCGCGCACAGTTTTGGCAACGGCGGATGCGATAGGGGTCAGGGCGAACAGTGTGCCGGCGGTACGGCGGATGATTTGTCTTCGTGTCAGTTTGGTCATAGCGGCAGGCTTTCGCGTCCTCGTTCGGTATGGGCGGTCAGCAGGCATTTTCTGCCGTCGCCGCCGTGTGTCAATGTTGCGGTGATGTCGGCAGGCGGCGTAAATTCCCCGCCCTGTTGCGGCCATTCGATCAGGCAGACGCTGTTTGCGGCAAACAGTTCGTCCAATCCGGCATCTTCCCATTCTTCGGGCGTGGTGAAACGGTAGAGGTCGAAATGATGCAGGGTAAAAGGTTTCAGCGGATAGGATTCGACGATGGCGTAAGTCGGGCTTTTGACCGGTCCCCGATGACCGAGTCCGCGCAGGATTCCGCGTGTCAGTGTGGTTTTCCCCGCGCCTAAATCTCCCTCGAGATAAATGACCAGGGGTGCGTTTAAACGGGAAGACCATGCTTCACCCAAATCGAGTGTGGCGGCTTCATCGGCAAGGAATCGGGAGATGGAGGGTAAATCAGACATGGAAACGGTTTGTTGTAAGGTTGGGGGTATTATGGGCAGTTTTGCAGGTTTTGCAAATTTTGCACCCGAGGGGCGGATGCTTCCTGTCCGAGCATTATAACAGCCAAATACGCGTTCTGCTTTCAGACGGCATGGCTGTCAAGAAAAAGCGGCGCGTGTACAATACGCGGATTGTATGTTTAGGACAGATTGGAAAAAGGATGGAAAATATCGGCAGGCAGCGACCCATCGGCGTTTTTGACTCGGGAATCGGCGGTTTGACCAATGTGCGCGCACTGATGGAGCGGCTGCCGATGGAGAACATCATTTATTTCGGCGACACGGCGCGCGTGCCTTACGGGACGAAATCTAAGGCGACCATCGAAAATTTCTCGATGCAGATTGTCGATTTTCTGCTGGAACACGATGTTAAGGCGATGGTTATCGCGTGCAATACGATTGCGGCGGTGGCGGGGCAGAAAATCCGCCAAAAGACGGGCAATATGCCGGTTTTGGATGTGATTTCCGCCGGCGCGAAAGCCGCGCTGGCAACGACGCGCAATAATAAAATCGGCATTATCGCCACCAATACGACAGTTAACAGCAATGCCTATGCGCGCGCCATCCATAGGAACAACCCCGATACGCTCGTCCGCACGCAGGCTGCGCCGCTGCTTGTCCCTTTGGTGGAGGAAGGTTGGTTGGAACACGAAGTTACCCGCCTGACCGTATGCGAATACCTCAAACCATTGCTTGCAGACGGCATCGATACGCTGGTGTTAGGCTGCACGCACTTTCCCTTGCTCAAGCCCTTAATCGGCAGGGAGGCGGGCAATGTCGCGTTGGTTGATTCTGCAATTACGACTGCCGAAGAAACCGCACGCGTCCTTGCTCAGGAAGGATTGCTCAATACCGACAACAACAATCCCGACTACCGTTTTTACGTCAGCGATATTCCTTTGAAATTCAGAACCATCGGCGAGCGTTTTCTGGGTAGGACGATGGAGCAGATTGAAATGGTGTCTTTGGGGTAGCGGCAGGTACGGACGGAAACCGTCCCCGTCCGCGCCATCCGCATACGCACCTGCAACGCCCTGCCGTATTAAACGCCCCGTCTCCGCAAATGCCGTCTGAAAGGCTTCAGACGGCATTTTTTACACAACTCCCACCGTTTCCCATCCTTCTCGATACACTGTAATCTCGAAACCCGTCATTCCCGCGAAAACAGAAAATCAAAAACAGAAACCTCAAATCCCGTCATTCCCGCGCAGGCGGGAATCTAGACATTCAATGCTAAGGCAATTTCTCGGAAATGACTGAAACTCAAAAAACTGGATTCCCACTTTCGTGGGAATGACGGGATATAGGTTTCCGTGCGGACGCGTTCGGATTCCCGCCTGCGCGGGAATGACGGGATTTTGGTGTATTCCCTACATTTAGCTTGGAAATGAAGTTTTAAACGTCCAAACGCCGCAAATGCCGTCTGAAAGGCTTCAGACGGCATTTTTTACACAATTCCCACCGTTTCCCATCATCCCCTACAATACCGTAATCTCGAAACCCGTCATTCCCGCGAAAAAGGCGGGCGTAGGATGTGCAGCGTGGGCATAGGGCAGGCTGCAAGGCAGGTGTAGGGCTGGCTGTAGGGTGGGCTGAAGCCCACCCTACAGCCCACCCTACGGCTCGCTGAAATTTCGTCATTCCCGCGCAGGCGGGAATCTAAGTTTGTCGGTGCGGAAACTTATCGGATAAAACGGTTTCTTTAGATTTTACGTTCTAGATTCCCGCCTGCGCGGGAATGACGGGATGTAGGTTTCTGTGCGGACGTGTTCTAGATTCCCACTTTCGTGGGAATGACGGGATTTCAGTTTGCGGATTGATTTGAAGTTGCAAAATCCCAACGGACCGGATTCCCGCTTTCGCGTTTCAAAGTTACGGCGTTATCGGAAAAACAGAAAATCAAAGCTGCGAGGATTTATTTAAAACAACCGAATTTCAACGAACCGGATTTTCGCCTGCGCGGCGGCGGAAGGTTTTTTGTTTTTCCTGACAAATGTCCGCAGTCTGAAATTCCGGCCGCCGGCATAACGGTATAAATATTTTCTATTTGAATCCAATATAAAATGCCGTCCGAACGATGTTCGGACGGCATTTTTAATGCTTCAAATCAGTTGGTGCCGACTTTGATTTTCTGCCACAGGCTGACTGACAGTTTTTTCGCATCCGCGCTCATTTGCGGCATCACGAAACCGTCTTTCATATCCTGCTCGTTCGGGAAGATGGAACGGGTGTTCACCAGTTCGGCAGGCATTTTTTCGCGCGCCGGTTTGCTGGCGGGGGCGAAGGTTACGGCGATGCCGTTTTTCGCCGCGATTTCGGGGTCGAGCGTGTAGTTGATGTATTTGTGGGCATTGGCGACGTTTTTCGCATCGGTGGGAATCAGCCAAGACTCAATCCAGAAGCCCATACCTTTTGGTGTCAGCACTTCGATGCCGACGTTGTTTTTCACTTCTTCGGAACGTGCTTTCGCCAAGTTCAAATCGCCGCCGTTGCCTGCCGCCAGGCAGATGTCGCCGCGCGCCAGCTCGTCGATGATGGACGGGCTGAAACGTTTGACATCCGGACGGATAGACTTCAACACTTCCGCCGCCGCCTTCAAATCTTCAGGATTCGAGCCTTTGGGGTCTTTGCCCAAGTAGTTCAGCAAAATCGGGAACATTTCGCTCGGGGTGTCCCACAGGGCGATGCCGCAGGATTTCAGCTTGTGGGTGTATTCGGGTTTGAACAGCAAATCCCAGCCGTTTTCGGGCAGCTTGCCGCCCAAAAGCTCTTTGCCTTTCGCCGTAATCGCAATCGTGTTCACGCCGGAGAAATAGGGGACGGCATACTGGTTGCCCGGGTCGGCGGTTTCCAGCATTTTCAAGAGTTCGGGATCGATGTTTTTATAGTTGGGAATCAGGTCTTTGTTGACTTTTTGATACGCGCCCGCCTCGATTTGGCGCGGCAGGAAGGCGATGCCCGGCACAACCAAATCGTAACCGGATTTGCCGGTCAGCATTTTGGCTTCCAGCGTTTCGTTGTTTTCGTACAAGTCGTAAGTCAGCTTCAGATTGTTGGCTTTTTTAAAGTCTTCGACCGTACTCTCGTCAACATAGTTCGACCAGTTGTAGATGTTCAGAGTATCGGTGGCAGCGGCTTCGGCATTGGCAGCAGACGCAGCGTCTGCTTGAGGTTGCACGGCGTTTTTTTCGCTGCCGCCGCAGGCTGCCAGAGACAGCGCGGCCAAAACGGCTAATACGGATTTTTTCATACGGGCAGATTCCTGATGAAAGAGGTTGGAAAAAAAAGAAATCCCCGCGCCCCATCGTTACCCCGGCGCAAGGTTTGGGCATTGTAAAGTAAATTTGTGCAAACTCAAAGCGATATTGGACTGATTTTCCTAAAAAATTATCCTGTTTCTAAAAGGGGAGGAAAACGGCCGCCCGATTTTGCCGTTTTTTTGCGTTGTCAGGGTGTCCGACGGGCGGATAGAGAGAAAAGGCTTGCATATAATGTAAACCCCCTTTAAAATTGCACGTTTACAGAATTTATTTTTCTTTCAGGAGATTCCAATATGGCAAACAGCGCACAAGCACGCAAACGTGCCCGCCAGTCCGTCAAACAACGCGCCCACAACGCTAGCCTGCGTACCGCATTCCGCACCGCAGTGAAAAAAGTATTGAAAGCAGTCGAAGCAGGCGATAAAGCTGCCGCACAAGCGGTTTACCAAGAGTCCGTCAAAGTCATCGACCGCATCGCCGACAAGGGCGTGTTCCACAAAAACAAAGCGGCACGCCACAAAAGCCGCCTGTCTGCAAAAGTAAAAGCCTTGGCTTGATTTTTGCAAAACCGCCAAGGCGGTTGATACGCGATAAGCGGAAAACCCTGAAGCCCGACGGTTTCGGGGTTTTCTGTATTGCGGGGGCAAAATCCCGAAATGGCGGAAAGGGTGCGGTTTTTATCCGAATCCGCTATAAAATGCCGTCTGAAAACCAATATGCCGACAATGGGGGTGGAGATGAATACACGGAATATGCGCTATATCCTTTTGACAGGACTGTTGCCGACGGCATCCGCTTTTGGAGAGACCGCGCTGCAATGCGCCGCTTTGACGGACAATGTTACGCGTTTGGCGTGTTACGACAGGATTTTTGCGGCACAGCTTCCGTCTTCGGCAGGGCAGGAAGGGCGGGAGTCGAAAGCCGTACTCAATCTTACGGAAACCGTCCGCAGCAGCCTGGATAAGGGCGAGGCGGTCATTGTTGTTGAAAAAGGCGGGGATGCGCTTCCAGCCGACAGTGCGGGCGAAACCGCCGACATCTATACGCCTTTGAGCCTGATGTACGACTTGGACAAAAACGACCCGCGCGGGCTGTTGGGCGTACGCGAACACAATCCGATGTACCTTATGCCGGTTTGGTACAACAGTTCGCCCAACTATGCTCCGGATTCGCCGACGCGCGGTACGACTGTACAGGAAAAATTCGGACAGCAGAAACGTGCGGAAACCAAATTGCAGGTTTCGTTTAAAAGCAAAATTGCCGAAGATTTGTTTAAAACCCGCGCGGATCTGTGGTTCGGTTATACGCAGAAATCAGACTGGCAGATTTACAACCAAGGCAGGAAATCCGCGCCGTTCCGCAATACCGATTACGAGCCTGAAATCTTCCTGACCCAGCCTGTGAAGGCAGACCTTCCCTTTGGCGGCAGGCTGCGTATGTTTGGTGCGGGTTTTGTCCACCAGTCCAATGGGCAAAGCCGTCCCGAATCGCGTTCGTGGAACAGGATTTACGCCGTGGCTGGGATGGAGTGGGGCAAATTGACGGTAATTCCGCGCGTGTGGGTGCGTGCGTTCGATCAGAGCGGCGATAAAAACGACAATCCCGATATTGCCGATTATATGGGGTATGGCGATGTGAAAGTTCAGTACCGTTTGAATGACAGGAAGAATGTGTATTCCGTATTGCGCTACAACCCCAAAACGGGTTACGGCGCGATTGAAGCCGCCTACACGTTTCCGATTAAGGGCAAACTCAAAGGCGTGGTACGCGGATTCCACGGTTACGGCGAGAGCCTGATCGATTACAACCACAAGCAAAACGGTATCGGTATCGGGTTGATGTTCAACGACTGGGACGGCATCTGAATGCTGTTTCAGACGGCATATCAAGTTGCCGTGCCGTCTGAAGCCGCCGGCGGTTTGGCGGGGCGGGATAAAAAATTCGTTTGAATCCGGGCAAACGCGTATAATGTGCGGTTTGTACGGACTTTGTCGGAATCAAGCAAGATGACGGAACCTGCGGCCGAAGGCGGTAAAACTGCCAAGGCGTTAAAAAAATATCTGATTACAGGCATTTTGGTCTGGCTGCCGATTGCGGTAACGGTTTGGGTGATTTCCTATATCGTTTCCGCGTCCGACCAGCTCGTCAACCTGCTGCCGAAGCAATGGCGGCCGCAATATGTTTTGGGGTTTAATATCCCGGGGCTGGGCGTTATCGTTGCCATTGCCGTATTGTTTGTAACCGGATTGTTTGCCGCCAACGTATTGGGCCGGCAGGTTCTCGCCGCGTGGGACAGCCTGTTGGGGCGGATTCCGGTTGTCAAATCCATCTATTCGAGTGTGAAAAAAGTATCCGAGTCCCTGCTGTCCGACAGCAGCCGTTCGTTTAAAACGCCGGTACTCGTGCCGTTCCCCCAATCGGGTATTTGGACAATCGCATTCGTGTCCGGGCAGGTGTCGAATGCGGTTAAGGTCGCATTGCCGCAGGATGGCGATTATCTTTCCGTGTATGTCCCGACCACGCCCAACCCGACCGGCGGTTACTATATTATGGTTAAGAAAAGTGATGTGCGCGAACTCGATATGAGCGTGGACGAAGCGTTGAAATATGTGATTTCGCTGGGTATGGTCATCCCTGACGACCTGCCCGTCAAAACATTGGCAGGACCTATGCCGTCTGAAAAGGCGGAGTTGCCCGAACAACAATAAAGCCGCCGTTCAGACGGCATTTTCTGTTTTCAGTTTAAATTAATAAAAGGTGATTTTATGCGTACCAACTATTGCGGCTTGATCAGCGAGCAATACTTAGACCAAACCGTAACCGTCAAAGGCTGGGTACACCGCCGGCGCGACCACGGCGGTGTGATTTTTATCGACCTGCGCGACCGCGAAGGCATCGTCCAAGTCGTGATCGATCCCGATACGCCCGAAGCATTTGCCGCTGCTGACTCTTCCCGCAACGAATACGTTTTGAGCATTACCGGCCGCGTACGCAACCGTCCCGAAGGTACGACCAACGACAAAATGATTTCCGGCAAAATCGAAATCCTCGCCAAAGAAATCGAAGTCTTGAACGCCGCCGCTACGCCTCCGTTCCAAATTGACGACGAAAACATCAGCGAAAACGTGCGCCTGACCAACCGCGTTATCGACCTGCGCCGCCCTGTGATGCAGCGCAACCTGCGTCTGCGTTACCAAGTCGCTATGGGCGTTCGCCGTTATCTCGACGCGCAAGGCTTCATCGACATCGAAACACCGATGCTGACCCGCTCCACGCCCGAAGGCGCACGCGACTACCTCGTACCAAGCCGCGTCCATCCGGGCGAATTCTTCGCGCTGCCGCAATCGCCGCAATTATTCAAACAACTGTTGATGGTGGCAGGTTTCGACCGTTACTACCAAATCACTAAATGTTTCCGTGACGAAGACTTGCGTGCCGACCGTCAACCTGAATTCACCCAAATCGACTTGGAAACCTCGTTCCTGAACGAGGATGAAATTATGGACATCACCGAAGGTATGGCGAAACAAGTCTTCAAAGATGCCTTGAATGTAGATCTGGGCGACTTCCCACGTATGCCTTACTCTGAAGCCATGTTTTACTACGGCTCTGACAAACCGGATATGCGTATCAACTTGAAATTTACCGAGCTGACCGACCTGATGAAAACGGAAGAATTTAAAGTTTTCCGTGGCGCAGCCGACATGAAAGGCGGCCGCGTAGTCGCTCTGCACGTACCGAACGGCGCGAAATTCAGCCGCAAAGAAATCGACGAATACACCAAATTTGTCGGCATCTACGGCGCAAAAGGTTTGGCGTACATCAAAGTGAACGATGTCAGCAACCTCTCAAACGGCGAAGACAGCGGCCTGCAATCTCCAATCGTGAAATTCCTGTCCGAAAACGCCCTGAAAGAAATCATCGAGCGCACCGGCGCGCAAAACGGCGACATCATCTTCTTCGGCGCAGACAAAACCAAAGTCGTGAACGAAGCCATCGGCGCATTGCGTATCAAAGTCGGCTTGGAACATGGCAAAGACAACGGCTACTTCACAGACGAATGGAAACCTTTGTGGGTTGTCGATTTCCCAATGTTCGAATACGACGAAGAAGCCGACCGCTACGTAGCCGTACACCATCCGTTTACCGCGCCTAAAGAAGGTCATGAAGACCTGATGGTTTCCGACCCTGCAAACTGCCTGGCCCGTGCCTACGATATGGTATTGAACGGCTGGGAAATCGGCGGCGGCTCTATCCGTATCCATCGTGCAGACGTACAAGAGAAAGTGTTTGCTGCGCTGAAAATCAGCCCTGAAGAGCAACAAGAGAAATTCGGCTTCCTCTTGGACAACCTGAAATTCGGTGCGCCTCCTCACGGCGGTTTGGCATTCGGTCTCGACCGTCTGGTTACCCTGATGACTGGCGCCGAATCTATTCGCGACGTGATTGCCTTCCCGAAAACACAACGTGCACAATGTCTGCTGACCAACGCGCCCAACAGCGTGGACGACAAGCAGTTGCGCGAATTGAGCCTGCGCCTGCGCCAAAAGGCGGCCGAAACCAAAGAAGCATAAGGAAAACAGAGCCGTTTGACGGCTCTGTTTTTTCAGACGGCATTTACGCTTCTTAACTTCCTGCTAATTCAAACCTAATTTTGCTGTGTTTTAATGGCGGCATTGAAAAACACATCTTGTTCAATAAGTCGATTAAGAAAGGACTGGAAATGAAAAAACTGTTATTGGCTGCCGTTGTTTCCCTGAGTGCCGCTGCTGCATTTGCCGGCGACTCTGCCGAGCGTCAGATTTACGGCGATCCCCATTTTGAACAGAACCGCGTAAAAGCTGTGAAAATGTTGGAACAGCGCGGTTATCAAGTTCACGATGTCGATGCCGACGACCACTTGGGCAAACCTGTTTTGGAAGTGGAAGCCTATAAAGACGGCCGCGAATACGACATCGTGTTGTCTTACCCCGACCTGAAAATCATCAAAGAGCAGCTCGATCGCTGATTCCTTTGATGGAAAGATGAACCAAAATGCCGTCTGAAGCGTTCAGACGGCATTTTGTTTTCCGGTGGGGAGACGGATTTAGAACAGCGAATCAAACGGTTCGGAAGCAGTATTTTTAAAAGTTTCAGTTTCTGCCTGAGGTACGGATTCGGTAACCGATTCGACATCGGCCGGCGGCAGGGCGGGAATGGGGTGGACGATTTGAACCGGAGGTTGTTCGGCAGCTTGGGGAACCGGCTGTTCGACAGGGTTAACCCGGGTAATTTCTGGCTTAGGTGCTTCAGCTTGGCTGTATGAGGAAGAACCCTGTATCCACGCCAGCGATTTGAGCGGCATCTTCATCTTGCCGTTTTTTCCGCAGGTCAGACAGACGGGCGCGCCGGTACGTGCTTTAAGTACGGCATCGATTTTATCGGATGCGATGGTTTTACCCTGTGTTTTTGCCCATTGCCCGATGCTTTTTTTCAGGGATGCGGTGTCAAGGTTGTTTTTGCCGTAGGGGTCGCGGAAGGCGGCAAGCCACAGGTTGCGATCCGCATCTTCATTGAGGCCTGCCATTTGATAGATGACGGAGGCAGGCGAGCCGCTGGCGATGGTTTTGGCAAACTCGAGCGCGTCGGGCGATTTCATGCGGACGCAGCCGTGACTCCGAACCCCGGGGACGCTGGCCGGCGCATTGGTTCCGTGTATGCCCAAACCGAGTTTCGGGTCTCCTAAGCGGACAAAAACCGGCCCCAAAGGGTTGTCCGGGCCGGCGGCTATGGTTTTTACGCCGTCGCCGCGTTCTTTCTGTATGGATTTGGGGATGTGCCATACTGGATTGTAGGCTTTCGCCCCGATTTTATGTTCGCCTAGATTGGTTTGTGTCATCGCCCGACCTACTGCAACGGGATAAACCTTGGTCAGTTTGCCGTCGGTGTAGAGGAACAGGCGTTGCTGAGGGATGTTAATGAAGACATGTTGACCTTGTGCGACGGGGGAGACATCGGGAATGACGGTGTTTGCGTATGAAAAACCGCTTATCAATAGTGCGGCAGTGAGGCAGATTGTTTTATTCATATCAAAATATGGTGTGTGTCCGATAGGTTTTCGGCAAATCATACCTGAAACCGTACCAATTTGTGCGAAAATATGCGCTTCGGTACAGTGCGGACGGATTGAGTGATGGCAACGGAAACAAATGTCGCGGAAATTTCCGCCTTGGATTATGAAGGCAGGGGTGTGGCAAAGGTTGGCGGCAAAACGGTTTTTATTAAAGGGGCATTGCCGTCTGAAAGAGTCGGTTTTCGGATTGTCAGACAGAAAAAGCAGTTTGACGAAGCGGAAACAGTAGCGATATTCAAAGTTTCGGATGAGCGTACCGTCCCGCAGTGCCGTTATTTTGAACGCTGCGGCGGTTGTTCCCTGCAACATATTTCTCCGACAGCGCAGGTGGCGTTCAAACAAAGGATGATGGAAGAGCAGCTCGAGCGTATCGGCAAGGTCAAACCGAAGCAGATATTGCCGCCGATTTACGGACATGTATGGCATTATCGGGACAGGGCGCGGTTCAGTGTGTCATTAGACAAACTATGCCGTCTGAAACTGGGGTTTCAGACAAAGAAAACGAATGATGTGGTGGATATTTCGTCATGTATGCTGATTCCGAAGCCGGTTTCGGACAAACTGCCCGCCATCAGGGGGCTTTTGCAGGATTTGGCGGATGTGGGAAGTGTTGCCCGGTTTGCCGAGTTTTATCGCGGCAGTGAAATCACCGTATTGAACATCGCGTTCAAAAGCAAACTTCGGCAGAACGAAGAAAACCGGATTCGGCAGTGGTTTGATTCGGAATTGTCGGACGGCTGGCAGGTTTGGCTGCAAATCGAAGGGGGCGTATCGCAACCGTTTTATCCCAAAACAGACAAAACATTAAAATATACATTACCTGAGTTCGGCATTGAAATGCCGTTCCGTCCGGGAGATTTTACACAAATCAATACCGATACCAACCGGCTGATGGTTTCACGTGTCGTGAAAATGCTCGACATACGGCGGGGCGAAAGGATTGCCGACCTGTTTTGCGGTTTGGGCAATTTCAGTCTGCCGATGGCAAAAAGCGGGGCGGATGTGGTCGGCATCGAAGGTGCAGAAAATCTAGTCGGGCGCGCCCGGCAAAATGCACGGTTAAATGGTTGCGGCGGACAGACAGACTTTATTACCGCCAACCTCTTTGATTGCACCGAAAAGACAGTCGCCTCTTGGGGAAGGTTTGACAAAATGCTGATAGATCCTCCCAGAAGCGGTGCGTATGAAGTCGTCAAATCGCTGCATACACCCTACCTTCCGCAAAAAATCGTTTATGTATCCTGCAACCCTTCCACTTTGGCACGGGATGCGGGCGTGTTGGTTGAAAAAGGCTATATACTCAGCGGGGCAGGGATAATGAATATGTTTGCCCAGACATCTCATACCGAGTCTGTCGCCGTATTCGATTTGTTGCCGCAAACAGGAAAATAAATTTTTGAAAATCAAAGGCAAAGACTAATTAAGGAAGGGGAGCAAACAGATAGTGCCCGACAAATACATTTAAACGTATAAAACATAAAAGGTCATATGGCAAGGCTTGTGCAGAAGGCATATTGTCAAACGTTAAATTATGGTATGATTTGAAACTTACAAGTCTATTTCAGTAAATCGTTAATAATAAAAGCGGACAATTGCCGTTGCAGGCAGTCAGCTATCCGCTCGTTACGGTATCGGGAGTATCCTTTGGAAAACTCATTAATTATCGGTCTGGCACTGGCGGTATTGCTGGTGCTTTTGGTTATGCGTGCGAAGCAGGGTAAGAAAACATCGAAGCGCAAATCCCAAGGTGTCGGCAATACGCAGGGGCAGCCGCCCGGAAGCAATGATTCGGACTGGGTCGATCAGGTTGACCAATCGGTTTCAGACGGCACGCAGACGGGATTTTCTTGGAATGAGAGCGCCGAGACCGCATCTGCGGCAGTATCCGCGCAAGAAGTCGATCCGCTGACGGAATATCAGGTTTATAAGCAGTTCGGTTATCAGGGCAAGGCTGCCGAGTCTTTGGCTGCCTATTTGGACGGCATTCCGGACGGGGAGGAAAAACCTGAAAACCTTATCTTGGAATTGCTCGATGCCAATCTTGAAGCAGGAAATACGGATACTTTGGCAGACAATCTGCAAAAATACGGCAAACTGATCCCTTCCGAACTTTTGGCAAAATATATCGAACAGGCATTACAGCGCGATCCCAACCATTTGCGTATCCGCGTCTTGGCAGAAGAAGGTTTGGGATGGGGCATTCAGGAGATTGAAAAACGCGCGGAAGGCGGTTCTGCGACGGCAGCTTCCGCATCGCCCCAGCCGGATGCCGGCGGTAAGGCTTATGGAGCCGAAGAAATCAAGCGCATCCCGATTGTGCGGGGCAAAAAAGACGTGTCCGAAATCAGCCAAGAGGAAATCGGTGCGATTGCCGGTCTGGTTCGCGCCGATCAAGGTGCGAAAATCCTTAAAGACAAAGTCAGCTACGAAACGGCATCGAAACAATACGACCGCGCCATCCAAACTTCCGAAAAGCCTGCAAACCTGATTATCGATGCGTTGAAACTCGATTACCAACACGCGGACATAGACCGTTTTGCCGGACATTTGTGGAAGCTTTACCAAACGTTGGGCAACTACGGCAGGCAGGTTAAAGAGCGGATGCTGGGTTGGGGGTACAGCCTGGGTTACCATGAAGTTTTCGATGATTTGGAAAAGGGGCCGAACGACCAGCAAATCAAAGACATCGGTATGGGGCACGGATATCTGCCGAAAAATATACAGAAATTCAAAGCGCAACATCGGGATTTGGTACTTCAAGATTCTTCATTGATCAACACCGGTTCGTCTCCGGCAGACGATGCGGTTAAAGAAGTAGAGTCGTTGCTGATGTATGGTCAGATTGAAGCGGCAATGGATGTGTTGGAGCAGGCGGTATTGAAATATCCCGACGAGTCACAGCTTTATATTACGTTGATCGATATTTATGAACGTACTGAAGATTGGGATAGGTTGGGGCAGTTTTTAAGGGTATTGAGGGAACGTGCGGACAGGCTTCCTGAAGAAGTCGTTATGCTGATGAGCCGGCTGCTGCAGCGTATGAATCAAAATATAAAAAAATAAAACGGTACGGAAAATAAAAATGGAAGTTCAACTGCCGAAAATTAAAACAGTACGCGTAATGTTGGCGGGGATGACGGCGCAGCAGGAATCCGTTTTCAAAATGGCATTCAAAATGCACAATACCACCCGTTATGAAACAGTATCCCCTTCAGACGGCAGTGTCGTGCCCGATTTGGTTTTGGCGGATACCGATGCCGAGGGCGGTTTTGAACTTTGGAAAGAGCTTGCCGAGCGTTATAAGGATATACCCGTTGCCGTCTGTTCGGAGAAAGTTCCCGATTCTGAAGTTCCCTACCTGCCCAAACCGATTCGGTTTGAAACATTGTTTCCTATGCTCCGCAAGTTGTTGCAGGGCGAGAATGTTTATGGGAAATCGTTTATTGCACCCGCAGACCGGTCGGCGAAAAACAACGGGAATGTGCAGCGTACGGTTACGATACGCCGGTTTAACCCGAATAAAGGATTATTGGGGGCGTTGCGGTTTGCGGAAAAGAACAGGCGGGACATCGCTATCTTGCATGGAAATAAGCCGGTCCTTATTGTTTTCCCCTCGATACAACGGGTTTTGCTGACAGAAAGTGTGCAAAAACTCGAAGAATTGTGCAAAGACGAAAATTTGCAGGTCAGTTGCAAGACTGTTCCCGATAACCCGCAATGGCGCGAAAAGGCTAAAGTAGGCATTATGTCCTGTATGTGGCAATTTTCCATTTGGACGGCGCAGGGCAGGTTGATTTATCCGATTTCTCCCGATACTCCGTTTACGTTGAAATCTTGGCCAAACCTGACCCGGTTGGCAAATGTGCCGGGGTCGATACGCTTGTCGGCATTTCTGACCAAGGCATCCGTCAACCTTAACGTATTGTATAAAGTGATGCCTTTAAACCTCAATGATATTCTGAATTATCTTGCGGCAACCTATACGACCGGGTTTTTGTCGGTAGATTTAAAAACGGTTTCACAACAGGCATACTCCGATATGGCGGATAAAATAAATATCGGGGCCGATTTTGCCTCTGATAGTGAAATGGTGAAAAAAGCGGAAAAAATCACGACACCATCCCAATCCCAGCCGCGCGGCCTTCTTCAAAGGCTGATGAAAAAACTGTTGGGCAGCTAAGAGGCGGAGAGATGAGAGAAAATAAAATTATTTTCACAGGACCTGTCGGCGTAGGGAAAACCACTGCCATTGCGGCTATTTCGGACGAAGCACCCGTCCAGACCGATGCTTCCGCATCCGATATGACTTTGGATAGGAAAAGGAATACGACAGTGGCGATGGACTACGGGGTCATCAGCTTGGATGAGGATACCAAAGTCCATTTATATGGTACGCCCGGTCAGGAACGGTTCAACTTTATGTGGGAAATCTTAAGCCAAGGCAGTATGGGTTTGGTCTTGCTTTTAGATAATGCCCGAACCAACCCGTTGAAAGATTTGGAATTCTTTTTACATTCGTTTCGAGGGCTGCTGGAGAAGGCACCCGTCGTTATCGGTATTACCAAGATGGATATACGCTCTCAGCCCGGTATCGACGTGTATCACAAATATCTTGCAAAACATAATCTTAATGTTCCGGTTTTTGAAATTGATGCCCGTAAGGAAGATGACGTAAAACAATTGGTTAGCGCAATGTTATTTTCTATTGATCCGGGACTGGAGGTTTAATATGGAATCAACACTTTCACTACAAGCAAATTTATATCCCCGCCTGACTCCTGCCGGTGCATTTTATGCCGTATCCAGCGATACCCCCAGTGCCGGTAAGACCTTGTTGCACAGCCTGTTGAAAGCGGATGCGGACGAAGTGGTCAGCAGTGAGAAGCTGCTCGCCTGGGCGGACACCGCCGACATCGATACCGCTTTGAACCTGTTGTACCGTTTGCAAAAACTCGAATTTCTCTATGGCGATGAAAACGGTCATTCAGACGGCATCAATCTGTCGGACGAGCAATTGCCGTTGCTGATGGAACAATTGTCCGGCAGCGGTAAGGCATTATTGGTCGATCGGAACGGCCTGTATCTTGCCAACGCCAATTTCCATCATGAGGCGGCGGAAGAGTTGGGGTTGTTGGCGGCAGAAGTCGCACAGATGGAAAAGAAACACCGGCTGCTGATTAAGAACAACCTGTATATCAACAATAACGCTTGGGGCGTTTGCGACCCTTCCGGTCAGAGCGAATTGACATTTTTCCCATTGTATATCGGTTCAACCAAATTTATTTTGGTTATCGGCGGCATACCCGATTTGAGCAAAGAGGCATTTGTTACTTTGGTCAGGATTTTATACCGCCGTTACAGTAACCGTGTGTAAAACTTGGGATAGGAGGGTTTATGCAGCAATTATTAATTTCGGTTTTGGAAGACTTGAACAACACATCTCCGGATATTGTCGCATCTGCCGTTATCTCAACCGACGGATTGCCGATGGCGACAATGCTTCCTTCACATTTGAATTCGGACAGGGTAGGGGCGATTTCTGCCACTTTGCTTGCTTTAGGCAGCCGTTCGGTGCAAGAACTCGCCTGCGGGGAATTGGAACAAGTGATGATTAAAGGAAAATCAGGCTATATCCTTTTAAGTCAGGCGGGTAAAGATGCCGTGTTGGTGCTGATGGCAAAAGAAACCGGCAAACTTGGTTTAATCCTATTGGATGCCAAACGGGCGGCAAGACATATTGCGGAAGCCATATAACATATAAAGATTGCGGGCTTGCAGATAAAGTGCAATCGATTGTAAATTTATATTGACACGTTCGGTATTTCTGTTTTATTATTCGCGCTTATTCCCCGATAGCTCAGTCGGTAGAGCGACGGACTGTTAATCCGCAGGTCCCTGGTTCGAGCCCAGGTCGGGGAGCCAAATTCCAAAACCCTCTAAGTATTTTCTTAGAGGGTTTTGTTTTTGTCAGGGAGTCCGGTACGGCATTCTTTTATGGAGGGAAAGTTGTTGCCCAATCAAGGCGGATTTTAGAATACGTAGAGAAGCAATGCGGCATGGTTCTTATAGAATATCCCGATTCTGTCGTGTTGAGGCATGGTGGGAATAGGGGGAAATGGTATGCACTAATCGGGAGGATTGCCAAAAGCCGTTTGGGTTTGCAGGGGATGGAGGGGTAACATCCATTAATGTGAAGAGTAATCCTGATATGGTTTCCGTTTTGAGGTGGGGAGAAAATTTCTTACTTGCATACCATATAAACAAGCAGCATTGGGTCGGTATCGTGTTGGATTATGGTGCGGAAACGGATGAAATATTGATGCTGTTGGATTGGGGCTACGATTTGATGGAAAAATAAAAATGCCGTCTGGACTTGACTGCACCCTATAAGTTTTGGTATTGCAAGTTCAGACGGCATTTTATCGTGGGTCGGCAGAAATCGGAACAAGGCGGTGAAACTGCAAACTGTACGGCAATGCGGTAACCTGTTAATTCACTATATTTTGTCCGTTCAGGCTCGGCGTTCTTTGCACATCAGTTTCGCATCCAGCCAGCCGTCGCCGCCGGAGATGATGTTTTTGGCGACGAAGTTGTCCAAATCAGGCAGTAGGGAAACGGCACGCCCGCTGTTGATGATGACGATGACGACCATCGGTTTGTCGCCCAGCCAATAACCTGCAAGGGCGCGGACATTGTTGAGCGTGCCGGTTTTCAGGCGCAGCAGCCCGCCGCTTTGTTTGAAGCGGTTGCGTAAAGTTCCGTCTGTACCGGCGATAGGGAGCGTGTCGATGAAATCTTGTGCAAACGGGCTGAAATAAGCCGTTTCCAACATTTGCGCCATCATTCTCGCCGTTACCCTTTCTTTTCTGGACAGACCCGAACCGTTTTCCAAAACCAAATCCGCAACATCGATGCCCGACACGGCAAGTTCACGCCGGACGGCAGACGCTGCCTGTTCGGAAACGGCGGGTAGTTTGCCGTTGCCGCCGAGTTTGAGGAAGACGGAACGCGCAATCAGATTGTCCGAACGCTTGTTCATGTCCGTCAAAATTTCCTTCATCGGCTTTGAGTGTGCAACGGCAAGCGTCTGCGCGCCTTCCGGCGTGTCGGCTATGCCGATGCCGTCTGAAATCCGTCCGCCGCCGAGCAGCCAGTGGTTGGTAAAACTTTGCCGGATCAGTTCGTCAAGCGCGAACATCCGGACACCGACAGGCTTGCCCAAGCAGCTTTCGGGAATATTGCCGCGCAATTTCAGCGTATTGCCCGAAAAAGATGCGTGCATCAGTTTTTTGACCGAAGGGCAGGCGGCTTGGGAGGCGGTAATTTTCAAGTTGTTTTGGGCGAAAATATGCGGCAAAGGCGGATCGGTGAGAATGTCGGTACTGCCGGCGGCATTGCGTTCGGCGCGCACCATAACCATACCGGCAGACAGCATAGTCGGATTGGGGGAAGTCATAAACGGCGAGCCACCGTCGGCTTCAAAATGGTCGGGACTGCCGACTTCGCCCCACAGGCTGTGGTCGAGCATCAGGTGTCCTGTGATATTGAGTATGCCTTTGTCGCGCAACTGTTTTTGAACATCAAGCAGGTTTTCCTGATTGAAAACGGGGTCGCCGCTGCCTGCCCAATACAAATCGCCATCCAGTGTGCCGTTACTCACTTTGCCGTTGCTTTTAAACTCGGTCGCCCAGCGGTAATTGCTGCCGAAGGTTTTGAAGGCGGCAAACGCGGTAACGAGTTTCATCGTGGACGCGGGATTGACGGGGACATCCGCGCGATGGTCGATGACGACCCTGCCGCTGCCGAGTTCTTGGACATATACGGCGATTTCGTTTTGCGGAATGCGCCCCGTATCGAGCGCGTGTGCGGCGAGGGAGGCGAGAAGCAGCAGCAGGGAGGCCGCTGTTTTGGGGAAATTCATAGGTGAATCTGTTACATAAAAAAAGCAATTATAAGGCAAAGCCGGATAAGTGGGAACGCCGTGGCGGCGGGCCGGCTTGTTTGCAGGGGAAATCACATATATAATAATCGTTATCATTATGAAATGATTGAAACGCACAAACTTAATATTCAGGAGGAATGATTGTGGCTAAGAAAATCAGTATTTTGGTGGGCAGCCTGCGCCGTGCTTCGTTTGCACGCAAAGTAGCATTGAATGCGGCGGAGATGTTTCCCGAAGGCTGGCAGGCGGAAATCGTCGAAATCGGACATCTGCCGCTTTACAATTTCGATTATGACGACCCTGCGGTGGAAGATGTGCCGCTGCCCGAAAGCTACACGGCTTTCCGCGAAACGATTAAGGCTTCAGACGGCATTTTGTTCGTTACGTCCGAAAACAACCGCACCGTTCCCGCCTGTTTGAAGAATGCGGTGGACATCGGCTCGAAACCGAATGCCGACGTGGCGTGGAAAAACAAACCGGCCGGCATCATCAGCCATTCCGTCGGCAAGATGGGCGGTTACAGTTCGCAAAAAAACCTGCGCCTTGCCCTGTCTTATTTCGATATGCCCGTAACCGGACAGCCGGAAGTGTTTTTGGGCAATTCGCCGACGCTGTTTGATGAAAACGGCAAGTTGGTTGACTCGGCAAGGGCGTTTGTCCAAGGCTATATCGACCAGTTTGCCGCTTTGGTGGAAAAACACGCCAAGTAGTTTGAACAAGGACAGAAACCGCAGAATTTATGTTCTGCGGTTTTTTGTTGCTGCTAAATTGCGGCTAATTTTGGGGTGTTAGAATAGGCACGGTTTATCTGAAAGGGAAAGTTGATGCGTGTATTGTTGGTTGAAGATGATGCGATGATTGCGGAGGCGGTGTCGGCAAATTTGAAAGACGGCGGCTATGCGGTGGATTGGGTCAAAAACGGCGCGCAGGTTGCGGCGGCGGCCGCTGCACAGCCTTATGACTTGATGCTGCTGGATTTGGGTTTGCCGGGGCGGGACGGTTTGGATGTTTTGTCGGAAATACGCGCGGCAGGCTGCGCCGTCCCCGTGCTGATCGTTACGGCGCGTGATGATTTGTGCAGCCGGCTGAACGGTTTGGACGGCGGTGCGGACGACTATATCGTCAAGCCGTTCGATATGGCGGAGCTTAAGGCGCGGATGCGGGCAGTGTTGCGGCGCGGCGGCGGTCAGGGACGGGTTTGCCTGTCCAACGGCGTGATTTCGCTGAATCCGGCAACGTATCAGGCGGAAATTGTTGCCGAAGGGCGGCAGGTCGCGTTGAGCAATAAGGAGTTTTCGGTATTGCAGGCTTTGTTGGCGAGGCCGGGTGTCATTCTGTCGCGCTCGGATTTGGAGGACAAGGTTTACGGTTGGGGAGAGGAAGTCGAGAGCAATGCGGTGGATTTTCTGATTCACGCGCTGCGTAAGAAACTGGGTAAGGAAAGCATACAAAATGTGCGCGGTGCCGGCTGGCTGATGCCGCGTCAAGATGCCGTCTGAATAGGAACGAAGATGCCGGACCGTTTTTTTAAAATTTTAAAACATTCGCTTCAGGTCAGAATCAGCCTTGCCCTGATTTGGATGTTTGTTCCGCTGGCAATGCTTGCAGGTATGTTTTCCTACTACGAAACCTTCCACGAAACGGAAGAGTTGCAGGACGACCTGCTCCGTCAGGCGGCATTGTACGTCGCCCCCGATTCCCAACCTGAAACTTTGCCCGAGGGCGACGGCGATACGCGTATTTTGGTACAGATGCCGCAGCAGGAAGACCCTGTTGTCAGCCTGCCCGCGCATTTGGCGGACGGTCTGCACACGCTTCAGGCGGACGATGACGACGATTATTACCGTGTCTATATCCGCACGACCGAACAGGGACGGATTGCCGTCATGCAGGAAAACGAATACCGTGAAGATTTGGCGGCGGATGCGGCACGGCAAAGCGTGTTGCCCCTGTTGGCGGCACTGCCGCTGATGATACTGCTGACCGTGTGGATTACGCACAAAGCCATGTGCCCCGTCCGCAAATTGTCGCAAAGTCTCGAACAACGCCGAATCAATGACCTGTCTGCCTTGAGTGTGGACAATATTCCCAGTGAAATCAGAGGGTTCGTAACTGCCATCAACCTGCTTTTGAAACGTGCGGATGAAGACATCCGCCACCGTCAGCGGTTTGTCGCCGACGCGGCACACGAGTTGCGTACGCCGATGACCGCCCTTTCCCTTCAGGCGGAACGGCTCAACAATATGCCTCTGCCGCCCGAAGCGGCGCGGCAGTCCGCCGTTTTGCAGCAGAGCATCAGGCGTAACAAACACCTGCTCGAGCAGCTTTTGGCACTGGCGCGTTCGCAGTCGGACGAAACCCCCTTGGCGAAAACGACATTCGGTCTGCAAAGCCGTTTCCGCCAAGTGTTGCAGGAACTGATGCCGCTGGCTTTGGAAAAACGTCAGGACATCGGTGTGGCGGTCGGAGGCGATTTTGAAATATTTGCCGATGAAACCGAAATCTATACGCTGATTAAAACCTTTGCCGACAACGCGGTACGTTACACGCCGAACGGGGGCAGGATAGATTTGGGTTTCACGGACGAAGGGAAATATCTCGCCGTGTGGGTGGAAGATAACGGGAACGGCATTCCCGAATCCGAACGCGCCCGCGTTCTCGATCCGTTTTACCGTATTTTGGGAACGGAGCAGCAGGGGACGGGGCTGGGGCTGTCGATTGCCGACACGCTTGCCAAAAAATACGGCGGATATTTGGAACTGACCGACAGCCGGAGATTCGGACACGGTCTGCTGATACGCGCGCTGTTGGACAAGGAAGCCCTGAAATAGAAAGATGCCGTCTGAAGGCTTCAGACGGCATTTTGTTACATCAGCACAATATCGTACTGTTCCTGCGTGTAAGCGGTTTCGACCGCCAAAGAAATAAAGAAATCGGGTTGCCGATAAAGCCTGTTGCCACAAAATACGGCGGATATTTGGAACTGACCGACAGCCGTCAGTTCGGGCGCGGGCTGCCGATACGCGCGCTGTTGGACAAGGAAACCCTGAAATAAACGGATGCCGTCTGAAAACAGGTTTTCCGCGAAAGTGCGAATCTAGGAACGAAGAGCCGCAGCGTTATCGGAAATAACCGGAATCTTTCCGCCGTCATTCCCACGAAAGTGGGAATCCGGTTTTTTGAGTTTCGATGATTTTAAATCAATTCTGAAATTTTCATTCCGTCATCTCCGTGAAGGCGGGAATCCGGAAATTTGACGCTAAAGCAACTTATCGGAAATGACAGAAACTCAAAAAACCGGATTCCCGCCTGCGCGGGAATGACGACCCATCAATTGCCCGAAACTATAGTGGATTAACAAAAACCAGTACGGCGTTGCCTCGCCTTAGCTCAAAGAGAACGATTCTCTAAGGTGCTGAAGCACCAAGTGAATCGGTTCCGTACTATCTGTACTGTCTGCGGCTTCGTCGCCTTGTCCTGATTTTTGTTAATCCACTATAAAAAACAGAAACCGAACGGATTGGTTTCCCGCCCGTGCGGGAATCCCTGAAATAGAAAGATGCCGTCTGAAGGCTTCAGACGGCATTTTTTACATCAGCACAATATCGTACTGTTCCTGCGTGTAAGCGGTTTCGACCGCCAAAGAAATCGGTTTGCCGATGAAATCTATCAGCATTGCCAAGGATTGCGATTCTTCGTCGAGGAAAAGGTCGATGACGTTGGGGGCGGCGAGGATGCGGAAACTTTCGGCATCGTAACGGCGCGCCTCGCGGACGATTTCGCGCTGGATTTCATAACACACGGTTTGCGGCGTTTTCAGACGGCCTCTGCCTTGGCAGGAAGGGCAGGGTTCGCAGAGGACTTGGTTTAAGTTTTCGCGCGAGCGTTTGCGCGTCAGCTCGACCAGCCCCAAATGGGTAAAGCCGTGCAGGGTGATGCGCGTGCGGTCGAAGGCGAGGGCTTTGGCAAGCTCTTGCAACACGGCTTCGCGGTGGCTTTCCTGCGCCATATCGATGAAGTCGATGATGATGATGCCGCCAAGGTTGCGCAGGCGAAGTTCGCGGGCGATGGTGTGGCAGGCTTCGAGGTTGGTGCGGAAGATGGTTTCATCGAAATTGCGCGCGCCGACAAAGCCGCCGGTGTTCACGTCTATCGTGGTCATCGCTTCGGTGGACTCGATAATCAGGTAGCTGCCGAAGTTGAGGTTGACGCGCGGTTGCAGGGCGCGGCTGATTTCCTGCTCGACGTTGTGGGTTTCAAACAGCGGGCGTTCGCCTTTGAACAATTCTATCCTGCCCAATGCGCCGTGAACGTATTGTTCGGCAAAACGCGTCATGCGCCCGTGGTTTACGGTGGAATCGACGAGGATTTTTTGCGTGTCGCAGCCGACCATATCGCGCAACACGCGCAGGCTTAAAGGCAAGTCCTGATAAAGCAGGGTTTCCGGCGGTTGGATTTTCGCCTGTTCTTGGATGTGTTCCCACACTTTGGTCAGGTAGTCGATGTCGGATTGTAGCTGTTCGTCGGTGGCGTTTTCGGCGTTGGTGCGGATGATGTAGCCCCGGCATGCCTTTTCCGGCAGGAGCTTGTTGAGACGCTCGCGCAGGTTGCTGCGTTCGGCATCGTCTTCGATGCGTTGGGACACGCCGATGTGGTCTTCTTGCGGAAGATGGACGAGGAAACGCCCCGCCAGCGAGATTTGGGTGGAAAGCCGCGCGCCTTTGGTGTTGATCGGGTCTTTGATGACCTGCACCAAAACCGACTGCCCTTCAAACAGCATATGTTCGATGCGCTGGGTTTCTTCGGGGTTGCGGCGTTGTTCGAGGACATCGACGATGTGTAAAAACGCCGCGCGTTCCAAGCCGATGTCGATAAACGCGCTCTGCATCCCGGGCAGCACGCGGCGCACCACGCCCAGATAGATATTGCCGACCAGGCTGTGTCCGCTGTTGCGCTCGATGTGCAGCTCGCAGATATTGTTTTCCTCCAATACCGCCACGCGCGTTTCCTGCGGCGTGATGTTGACCAATATCGTTTCGGGCGGGCGCGCGATGTCTTTGGGGATGGGGAGTCCTGACAACATGGTTTTTCCTGAAAATGTAATAAAAATATTTTTGCACCCGTTCCGCCGCGCAGCGCGGGTGCAAAAATATTTTTCACAATGCCTATCATACTTTAAAAAAGAAACTTTGACACATTCCGCACATGCCGTCTGAACGTGCATCTGTTCCGCACTTGCCAAACGGGGGAAATGCCCCTATATTGATTATCATTGCAAAATTTTCGGAAACCCAATATGCAGACCGTTACCATGTACACAGGTCCGTTTTGTCCCTACTGCACGATGGCGAAAAGGCTGCTGCACGCGGCAGGTGTCGGACATATCGACGAAATCCGTGTCGATGCAAGCCCCGAAGCCTTCGCCGAGATGCAGCAGCTTTCGGGACAGCGCAGCGTGCCGCAGATTTTCATCGGCGAAACGCACGTCGGCGGATTTACCGACCTCTACCGCCTCCAGCAGGAAGGCGGGCTGGACGGACTGCTGAACCCTTAACCCCCAACTAGGAAAACAAAATGAGCGAAGAACTGCAACCCGTATTCAGCATCGAGCGACTGTATGTCAAAGACTTGTCTTTGGAAGTGCCGCACGCGCCGCAAATCTTTTTGGAACAGGGCGAGCCTGAAGTGGATATGCGCGTTTCCACCGGCAGCCAAAAGCTGGAAGACGGCTACTACAACGTGGACGTTACCGTAACCGTTACCGCCAAATTGGATAACGAGCGCACGATGTTTTTGAACGAAGTAACCCAAAGCGGCATCTTCCGTTTGGAAAACATTCCTGAAGAAGACGTACAACTGCTGTTGGGCGTGGCGTGTCCGAACATCCTCTTCCCTTACGCGCGCGAAGCCGTTTCCAGTACGGTAACGCGCGCCGGCTTCCCGCCCGTCCTGCTCGCGCCGATTAATTTTGAGGCGATTTACCAACAACAGCAGGAAGCCGAAGCCGCCGGGGCTTGATTCCTGCCTGCCGATGCCGTCTGAATCCGTTTCAGACGGCATTTTTGTTTTCGGATAAAATAAGCGCGTCCAAAGGAATCTGCCTATGATGTCGCCCGAAACCCAGAAACAGCTCAAAATCACCGATGTTTCCGCCAAGAAGCTCGACAAACTCAACCTCCATACCGCGTGGGATTTGGTGTTGCACCTGCCGCTGCGTTACGAGGACGAGACGCACATTATGCCGATTAAGGACGCGCCGATCGGCGTGCCGTGTCAGGTTGAGGGCGAGGTTATCCATCAGGAAGTAACGTTCAAACCGCGCAAGCAGTTGATTGTCCAAATCGCCGACGGTTCCGGCAGCGTCCTTTTTCTGCGCTTCATCCACTTTTACGCCAGCCATCAGAAACAGACGGCGGTCGGCAAACGCATCCGCGCCGTGGGCGAAATCAAACACGGGTTTTACGGCGACGAGATGATTCATCCCAAAATACGCGATGCCGAGGGCGGCGGTTTGGCGGAAAGCCTCACGCCGGTTTACCCGACCGTAAACGGTTTGAACCAGCCCACTTTGCGCCGCATTATTCAGACGGCGTTGGACGTTACGCAGCTGCACGACACGTTGCCCGATGCCCTGCTGTGCCGTCTGAAGCTGCCGCACCTTGCCGAAAGCCTGCGCCTTTTGCATTCGCCGCCGCCGAGTTTCACGATTCATCAGCTTTCAGACGGCACGCTGCCTGCATGGCAGCGGCTCAAATTCGACGAACTTTTGGCGCAACAGCTTTCCATGCGCTTGGCGCGGCAGAAGCGCGTCAGCGGCACGGCGGCGGCATTGGGCGGTGATGGTACGCTGACTCAAGCACTGCGCCACGCCTTGCCGTTTGCCCTGACCGATGCCCAAGAACGAGTCGTGTCCGAAATCCGCCGCGACATGGCGCAAACCCACCCCATGCACCGCCTGCTGCAAGGCGATGTCGGCAGCGGCAAAACCATTGTGGCTGCTTTGTCTGCGTTGACGGCTATCGAATCCGGTGCGCAGGCGGCTGTGATGGCGCCGACCGAAATCCTTGCCGAACAGCATTTCATCAAGTTCAAACAATGGCTTGAGCCGTTGGGTCTGGAAGTCGTCTGGCTTTCCGGCAGTCAGCGCAAAAAAGCCAAAGACGAAGCCAAAGCCAAACTCGCCGACGGTACCGTCAAAATCGCCGTCGGCACGCACGCTCTGTTTTCAGACGACGTCGAGTTTCAAAATCTGGGCTTGGTGATTGTGGACGAACAACACCGCTTCGGCGTCGCCCAACGCCTTGCCCTCAAAAACAAAGGGCGCGACGTCCACCAACTGATGATGTCCGCCACCCCCATTCCGCGTACGCTTGCCATGAGTTTTTTCGCCGACTTAGACGTGTCTATCATCAACGAATTGCCGCCCGGACGTACGCCGATTAAAACCCGCCTTGTCAACAACGTTCGCCGCGCCGAAGTCGAAGGCTTCGTCCTCAACATCTGCCGCAAAGGGCAGCAGGCATACTGGGTCTGCCCGCTGATTGAAGAAAGCGAAACCCTGCAACTGCAAACCGCCACCGAAACCCTCGAGCAGCTTCAGACGGCATTGCCCGAACTCAATATCGGACTGGTACACGGGCGTATGAAGGCCGCCGAAAAGGCCGAAGTGATGGCGCGGTTTTCTTCGGGAGAACTGAACGTCCTGGTCGCCACCACCGTTATCGAAGTCGGTGTAGATGTGCCCAACGCTGCTCTGATGGTCATCGAACACGCCGAGCGCATGGGCTTGGCGCAGCTTCACCAATTGCGCGGTCGGGTCGGGCGCGGCGCGGCGGAAAGCGTGTGCGTCCTCCTGTTTGCCGAACCCTTGGGCGAACTCGCCAAAGCGCGGCTGAAAGTCATCTACGAACACACCGACGGATTCGAAATCGCCCGCCAAGACCTCAATATCCGTGGCCCCGGCGAATTTCTCGGCGCGCGCCAAAGCGGCGTCCCCATGCTGCGCTTCGCCAACCTCGAAGAAGACCTGCACCTCTTGGAACAGGCGCGCGAAACCGCCCCTTTGCTGATTGAACAAAACCCTGAAATCGTCGAAGCGCATCTGGCGCGGTGGCTTTCCGGCAGGGAAGGGTATTTGGGCGTGTGAGCAAAATGCCGTCTGAAATATTAGAAAAAAGTGTAACGGAAATCTGATTTTTTATAGTGGATTAACAAAAATCAGGACAAGGCGACGAAGCCGAAGACAGTACAAATAGTATGGAACCGATTCACTTGGTGCTTCAGCACCTTAGAGAATCGTTCTCTTTGAGCTAAGGCGAGGTAACGCCGTACTGGTTTTTGTTAATCCACTATATTATTTTTGACACATTTTCATGATTTTAAATCCCGTTATTCCCAAGTGGGCGGAAATCCGGCAATGGGAAGCCGCAGAGACTTATCGGGAAAACGGCAAGCCCTCCGCCGTCATTCCCGCGCAGGCGGGAATCTAGAAATGAAAAACCACGGTGTTATCGGAAATGATTGAAACCGGAGAAATGACGGAATCGAAGCGTGTGGAAATGTGTCGGAAATTGCTGAAACCAGATAAACTATAGTGGATTAAATTTAAATCAGGACAAGGCGACGAAGCCGCAGACAGTACAGATAGTACGGCAAGGCGAGGCAACGCTGTACTGGTTTAAATTTAATCCACTATAGATTCCCGCTTTTGCGGGAATGACGGTATTTTAGATTGTTGTTTTCGTGGGAATGGATGGGTCAAAAGCCGTCCGAACCCAAAAAAACCGTCGCTTTCAGACGGCATCAAAAACCGCAGGCACGATGCCTGCGGTTTGCCGTTTGCGCTTCAGGGGAGCAGGGGGATGCCGCCCAAGCCGTGTGTTTCCTCCAGTCCGAACATAATGTTCATATTTTGCACCGCCTGACCCGCCGCGCCTTTGACGAGGTTGTCGATGACGGAAAGGACGACCCACACATCGGATTGCGCCGCCTGACGGATGCTGATGCGGCAGATGTTGCTTCCGCGCACGCTGCGGGTTTCGGGTGTCGAACCGGCAGGCAGGATGTCCACGAACGGGCTGTCGCGGTAGTAGTCGCGCAGGACGGTTTCGGGATCGCTGCCGTCTGAAAGGTGGAGGTAAACGGTGGCGTGCATGCCGCGTATCATCGGCGCGAGGTGCGGCGTGAACACGAATCCTTCGGCGATGCCGTCCTGAAGCCCGGCGATGGTCTGCCTGATTTCGGGCAGGTGGCGGTGTCCGGCTATGCCGTAGGCTTTGAAGTTGTCGCCGGCTTCGCACAGCAGCGAACCGACATTGCCTTTCCTGCCCGCGCCGGACACGCCGGATTTGCAGTCGGCAATCAGCGGCATACCGGGCTTCAGACGGCATTGCCGCAACAGCGGCACGAGCGGCAGGGAAACGCAGGTCGGGTAGCAGCCGGGGTTGGCGACGAGGCGTGCCTGTGCGACGGCTTCGCGGTTGAGTTCGCTCAATCCGTACACGGCTTGGGGAATGAGGCCGGGGGCGGCGTGGGTCATGCCGTACCAGTGTTCCCAGGTCGGAATGTCGCGTATGCGGAAGTCGGCGGAGAGGTCGATGACGCGCACGCCCTGTTCAATCAGGCGCGGCGCGTCTTTCATGGCGATGCCGTTGGGTGTGGCGAAGAAGACGATGTCGCATTGTTCCAAACCTGCCTCGTCGGGCGTTTGGAAGGCGAGGCCGTACACGCCGCGCAGACTTGGAAAGTAATCGGCAACTGCGGTCCCAGCTTCGCTGCGGCTGGTTACGGCGGCAACTTCGACATCGGGATGGGCGGCAAGCAGGCGCAGCAGTTCCACGCCCGTGTAGCCCGTCGCGCCGACAATGCCGGCTTTGATTTTTTTGCTCATGGTTTTTCCTTTGTGTGGTTGGCGAGTATGCCGTCCGAACGCTGCAAAACTGCGGTTCGGACGGCATTCTGTTTTAAAACATACGCTGCCATTTGCGGTTGAGCAGGAAGCCGTGTCCGCCCGAATTGGTGCAGAGTACGCCGTTTTCAAGGCTGACGCACTGCCAGCCTTTTCCTTTGGCGGTGTGTCCGTAGGCGAGGACGGGCGGTTCGGGGCTGTACGGATAGTCGCTGTAACAGCTCATGTAGGCTTTCCCTTTGTTGTCGATATTGAACACGTTGCCCCAGTCGAATCCGCATCCTTTGGGTTTCGGCATGGCAGGTTTGATATTGTCGGTTTCGCGGATGAAGCAGGACACGCCGTACCACGGTTCTTCGCCTTCCGGCGGTCCGGTGTCGCCGCCGCAGACGATGTTGCCGCTGGGGGATTGGAAATTGACGGCGAAAATGCCGTCGGGCGCATCGGCGTGTGCCGAAGCAAAGGCGGCTGCGAAGATGAGGATGAGGAGGTTTTTCGGCCGCATCGTTTTATCCTTCGGACGGCGGTTGGGATGGGGAGGGGGCGTTTTTCCCGGTTTGCGCGTCAAACTCTGCCAACGTTATATTTAAAGACTGAAGGCAGGGTTGCACCAGCCTGCCGACGGCTTGTCCGACGGGGTTTTGATTTGAGGCGGAAGGGCGGTACACAAAGCGTTTGAAAAGCGTGTCTAATTTAATGGTATCCGCCCCTGTTTTTAAAACCCAGCCCTGCCGTCCGGAATAAACATAACCGTAGCGTGCCAGTTTTTCCAAGAGCGCGCCCAATTCGTCGTATCCCATACCGATGTGCCGTCTGAACTGCCGGACCCGCAGGGCTTTGCCGCGTTTTTGCGCCGCGTCGAGCAAGAGTAAAATGTCCAACACATCGTCAAAGCTGCCGCGCGCGTCCGCATTTTTCCGAAACGCCCCGCCCTGCCAATACGACAGTGAGGCCGTCAGCACTGCCCCGCCCAATACCAGCGTCCACAACAGGTTTAACCACAGCAGGAAAAACGGCACGGCGGCAAACGCGCCGTAAATCGAGCGGTAGCCGTCGAAACTGTCCATATACCACACAAAAGCCGCGCGCGCGCACCACAGGCACAAAGCCGTCGCCGCCGCCCCGATCAAAGCGTGCCGCGCGGGTACGAAACGGTTGGGGACAAAGCAGTACAGCCCCCACAAAAGCAGCATCGTTCCCAGCGGCATTGCCAGCGGGCGCAGCAGCCACGATTCCCCCCATCCCGCCGTCAGCGAGATGCCCACGCCCAAAAACAGCGGCCCGCAAGTCAGCAGGGCCCAATAAACGAGGAACTGCATCATCCAAGGACGCTGTTCGCCGACGCGCCAAATGCGGTTAAACGCCTGATCTATCGTCCGAACCAGCATCAGCGATGTGGCGAACAGCATCACGCTGCCGATGGCGGTCAGGCTGCCTGCCTGCCGGCGGAACGCGTCGAGGTAATCCAGCACCTTGTCCGCCCCTTGCGGCACGACGGTTTGTTTGACGAAGGACACAAACGCACCCGACCAGCTCTCAAATACCGGAAAGACCGAAACCGCCGCCACCGTTACCGTCAGCACCGGCACCAAAGCCAGTAGCGTGGTAAACGTCATACTCGCTGCCGCCTGCGGTACGCGCTCTTCACTGAAACGGCGGGCGACAAACAGCAGGAAGGCTACGCCGCCGTTTTCCATACCTTTTTGCCAATACTTTGAAAATACCGTCATTTTTATATGTCTGTACCGAACGGAAAGCACAGATTGTAACCGAAACCGCCGCCCCCCCCCAAATCCTGCCCTGTTGCGCCGCAGGTGCGGATCCGGATGAAAACAAGCCGAAGCCTTTGCTGGCGCATCGCTTATGGGGGGGCTTCGTTTTCAAATGCCGTCTACAAAATGAATAAGCCCTCGATTTTTTTATTTTGACGGCGTTTCAATACTGAAAAATAATTGCCTTTTCCCCGGCAAATAGTCGGAATCGGCGGATGGTTCAGACGCAGCCTTTATTTTTTCCCAATATCGGCAAGGTCTTGGCCGGTTGGGGGCGGCGCATCGTGATGCGTCAAATTCCGCGAACAGGCTGTTTTTAGGAGATTTCAAGCTGTGCCGTTTCCCGGCCGGATGCCACGGCGGCTTCAGACGGCATCGGCGGCGGTACGCAGTCCGCATTCGGAGTTTGTTATAATCCGATTTTTCCAACTTCGCGGTTCGCAAACCTCCCGCGTTACCAAAACTAGGATTCGATATGTCAAACCAAAAAGCCTTGGTCATCTTCTCGGGCGGTCAGGATTCGACCACCTGCCTGATTCAGGCAATCCAAACCTACGGGCGCGAAAACGTCCAAGCCATCACCTTCCGATACGGGCAACGCCATGCCGTCGAGCTGGAACGCGCAGAGTGGATCGCGCAGGATTTGTGTGTCAGTCAAACCGTACTCGATTTGAGCCTGATGCGGCAGATTACGCACAACGCCCTGATGGATGAAGCCGCCGCCATCGAAACCGCCGGCAACGGCGTTCCCAATACCTTTGTGGACGGGCGCAACGCGCTTTTCCTGCTTTACGCCGCCATTTTTGCCAAAGGGCAGGGGATACGGCACATCATCGCGGGCGTGTGCGAAACCGATTTTTCCGGCTATCCCGACTGCCGCGACGTGTTCGTCAAATCAATGAACGTAACCCTCAATCTGGCGATGGACTACGATTTTCAAATCCACACGCCGCTGATGTACCTGACCAAGGCGCAAACGTGGGCGTTGGCGGACGAAATGGGCGCGCTGGACTATATCCGCGAGCAGACCCACACCTGCTACAACGGCATTGTCGGCGGCTGCCACGAATGCCCGAGCTGCGTGTTGCGCGAGCGTGGGCTGGCGGAATATCTGGAAAGTAAAAAGGCCGTCTGAACGCGCGCAAAGCACAAGGAATACGATATGCCCAAGCTCCATATGTTTTATCTCGGCGGCAATGCCGGCCGGTCGAATATCGAAGTGCACGACATCCAATTTGCCGTGTGCGACGATTACCGCGAAGCCGTCCCCGCGCTCAAAGCCGCATGGTTCGGCGATGCGGACAAAATCCACATCGACGGCTGGCAGATTATCGAATGGGCGGATGGTTACGACATCGCCGTATCCGAAACGCCCAAAACGGAAATGCCGTCTGAAAACGCCCCGCGCCTGTATTTTGCCAATGTCGGCGGTTATCGCGCGGGGCAGCTTGCCGAGGCGCACGCGTTCGGGCTGTTCGCCGCAGCCACGCCTGCCGAAGCCAAACAAAAAGCCCTGCAAACCCTGTTGACCGACTATGTTCAGCAGCATAAAGACAACTTGAAAGACGTGGACAACCTGCTTGCGCTCGACCGCATCGGCAATTTCCATATCCTCCTGACCCCGAATCTGCACGGCAAACCCGCCGAAATCGGCTTTCAGGGCTATTTGCCCATTTGAGAACCCATGAAAATCACCAAAATCTTCACCTTCGACTCCTCGCATATGCTCGACGGGCATGACGGCAAATGCCAAAACCTGCACGGGCATACCTACAAACTCGAAATCACCGTTTCAGACGGCATCGTCAGGGGCGGGCCGAAAGACGGTATGGTGATGGATTTCACCGACCTTAAAGCCATTGTGAAACAATATATTACCGACCCTTTCGACCACGCGTTTATCTACCACGGCGACAATGGCCGCGAATGCCAAATCGCCGCGCTCTTGGAGGGCTGGAACATGAAAACCCTGCGTCTGCCCTGCCGCACCACTGCCGAAAATATGGCGATCGAAATGTACGACCGTTTGAAAAACGCAGGGCTGAACGTGTACAGCGTGAAATTGTGGGAAACGCCGACATCGTGTGCGGAGTATGAAGGGGGGTAGGGAATATCTTGAACGTATCGATATAGTCAATTCAAATAAGGAATGCCCGATCGCGTCATTCCCGCGAAGGCGGAAACCCGGACCTTGGTTTTTCAGGAATATTTAAAAATTGCAGCAATTCCAACTCTTTGGATTCCCGCCTGCGCGGGAATGACGGTGTGGAGCGTCCTTATTTGAATTTATAGTGGATTAGATTTAAACCAGTACGGCGTTACCTCGCCTTAGCTCAAAGAGAACGATTCTCTAAGGTGCTGAAGCATCAAGTGAATCGGTTCCGTACTATTTGTACTGTCTGCGGCTTCGTCGCCTTGTCCTGATTTTTGTTAATCCACTAGTGGTACAAAATTCAAGATAGATTTCAAAGGGAGAGTTAATATTGTTAATTAAAAAAATAATTTTATGGGTAGTTATGACTTTATTTTGGATTTTCATTTTTTATCCAAATGAGAAGGAATTATCAACAAAACGATTTATTTTTGAGAAGTCATACAGTTATAATTCTGGCATACCATTTAACTATTTCTTAATAGATAAAAATCAGAATTCCATTATTTATTTCTTTATTAATAACTATATAGAAGAGGGTAACTTTATTTATTTTTCATATATTGATGGAGGTATTGTGCATGATTTCTGCTATACAAATAAAAAGTTAAAGCTATTACGTATTAACAAACTAACTGATAGTATAGAAAATGCTCAAATAAATAAGCACCAAATAGTTTTTGATAAAATTAATAAAATAAAATACAGTGATTTAACATGGTTGCAAAGTGAATATAATAGATGCAAGTAAATTTCTGTATTGATTATTTATTGGAAAAATTGCATTGTTTACACTTTTTTCATGCTGATCAGTGCACAGGTAGGGGGCGTGCTGGGGCAGAATGCGGTGGAGAATAATGCCCTAGACCGTTTGGACGGATTCACACCCGGCGAACGAAGCCTGAGAGCCAGAGCAGATAAGATCTACCAATATACCGTAAAACGGTTTTTTCTCCTGCACGGATTCCCCGTCTTTTCAAACGGCATTCCATCTCAAACGTACCCATTAAAAGGAACACCCATGAAACTCCTCTCCACCATTCTCGTTCTCCTCGTCGCCGCCGAACATTTCTACATCGCCTGGCTTGAAATGACGCAGATTCCCAGCGAAAAGGCGGCGGAAACGTTCAAGCTGCCTTATGAATTTATGGAACAAAAGCGCGTGCAGACCCTGTTTGGCAACCAAGGGCTGTACAACGGCTTTCTTGCCGTCGGGCTTTTGTGGGCGCAGTTTGCCGCGCCGGATAACGCGGTGTACGGCGCGACGGTGCTGTTTCTCGGTTTCGTATTGATTGCCGCCGCATGGGGCGCGTTCTCTTCCGGCAACAAAGGCATACTCGTCAAACAAGGTTTGCCCGCGATGCTGGCAGCGGTGGCGGTATTGGCGGTATGAAAAAAATCAATGTTGCCCCCGGAAATCCGCAATACCGCATCGTCGAAATTTTTGAAAGCCTGCAAGGTGAAGGCTGGAACACGGGCATGCCTGCCGTTTTCGTCCGCTTGGGTAAATGCAATCTGGCGTGCGGCTGGTGTGATACCGATTATTTGACATTCGGCATGATGAGCCTGTCCGACATCTTAGGTCGTCTGAAAACCTACACCGCGCGCAATATCATCATCACCGGCGGCGAACCGACCATCCAGCCGCATCTCGATATGCTGCTGGACATGCTCAAGGCGGAAGGTTATTTCCTCTGTATCGAAACCAACGGACTCAATCCCGCGCCGCCGCAAATCGACTATGTCGTCACCAGCCCCAAAGCCTGCTATGCCGCCAAATACGAAAAAAGCTGTATCGAAACAGCCGACGAAGTGCGGATTGTTGCCGACGGCGATGTCGTCGGGTTCTGCGAAAATATGGAACGCAAAATCCGTGCGCGCCATTACTACCTTTCGCCCTGCGAACAAAACGGTGCGATGAACATCTACGACACCATCCGCCAAATCGGTATCTTAAACAGCCGCCCCGACACCCCCGTGCATTGGCAGTTGAGCGTGCAGACGCACAAATGGGCGGGGATAGAGTAGTTTAAGTAGTGTAACTCAAAGGGTCGGCGTACCGTTTTGCCGATGTTTGACATACGGGAAGTGTACCGCTTCCGCGTGAAACTGCCGGCATTTCCGCTGCCTAATTGGTTCGGAACCTTACTGAATAAGATGCCGCCGTTGGGTACAAGCTCGGCTTCCTAAATTCCGATAGTCTTTTGAACCTTGCCGATACCCTTTGTCAGTGCGCGCAAATGGCAGGGTTAGGGAAAACGAAATGCCGTCTGAAACAGAATGCTGTTTCAGACGGCATTTTTCTGTTGACGTCAAAAGGGAAAAACCGCCCCGGCAATGGATGCCGAGGCGGTTTGGATTTGGTCGGAATGAGAGGATTCGAACCTCCGACCCCTTCGTCCCGAACGAAGTGCGCTACCGGGCTGCGCTACATTCCGAATTAAGTAAGGCGTGATTATAGCGCAAAAAATACGGCGTGCCTATACCGTTTTGCCTTTTTGCCGCGTGTCGGGCGGATTTAAAACGCTGTGTTTGAATACAGTGTTGATAAGCATCCTTATATTAAAGTAATTCAATAAGATAACTTTCTACCTGACCGAAAAAAATCATTGCCTTTCCCTGACAAACGGTTGAAATCGGCAGATTGTTGAAACGCAGCCGATTTAAAAGGCTTCGCCGACTTTTACGCCGCCCGCCGTGTCCTGAGGCGAAGTCAAACGGGAGGTCAAGGCTTGCGCCGCTTGAAAATCCGCCGTCTGCATCACGGCTTGTGCTGCCTCATGACCGAGCGAGTTTTCCATGTATTGCCAACGTCCGGCCAAATCCGGGTTGTCGGGAATGGTGAAACCGTCGCGCAATTCATCGACCAAGTCGGGACGGTTGCAGACCAATATGATGTCGCAACCTGCTTCAAACGACAGTCGGGCGCGTTCTTTGATGCCGCCTGCCCCGCACGCGCCCTCCATAGTCAAATCGTCCGAGAAAATCACGCCTTTGAATCCGATGTCGCGGCGCAAAATCTGTTTGAGCCAGATTTCGGAAAACCCGGCGGGCTTGGCATCCACTTGCGGATAAACGACGTGGGCGGGCATAACCGCCGCCATACCTTCGCGGCTCATAATGCGGAAAGGGATGAGGTCGGCGGCTTCGAGTTCGGACAGGCTGCGCCCGTCTTCGGGCAGCACCAAATGGCTGTCCCCTTCGACAAACCCGTGTCCGGGAAAATGTTTGCCGCAGGATTTCATGCCGCCGCGATTCAAGCCTTTTTGCAGGGCGAGGGCGAGGCGGGTTACGGCTTCGGGGTTGCGGTGGAAGCTGCGGTTGCCGATAACGGGGCAGTTTCCCCAGTCCAAATCCAAGACGGGCGTGAAGGACAAATCGATGCCGCAGGCGGAAAGCTCGGTTGCCAAAACCCGGCCGACTTGTCCGGCGGCGGTTTCGGCGGTGGACGCGCCGTCTTTGTCCCAAATTTGCCCTAAAACGTTCATTGCGGGCAGGCGGGTGAAGCCTTCGATAAACCGTTGCACCCTGCCGCCCTCGTGATCGACGGCGATAATGAGTTCGGGTGTGCGCAGGGCTTTGATTTCGGCGGTAAGTTCTTTGAGCTGTACGATATTTTGGAAGTTGCGGCGGAAGAGGATGACTCCGCCGATTGCGGGGTCGAGCAGGCGTTGTTTTTCTTCTCCGGTCAGGCGGAAGGCGGCAATGTCTGCCATGATGGGGCCGCGCGGAATGTGGGGAACAGTCATTTCGGTTTGCTCCAAAAAGCTTCAGACGGCATATGCCGTCTGAAAAGGGGGGAAATCAGGCGATGGTGCGTTTTTTATCTTTCAAGATGAAAATCAGCACAGTCAATACAATGCCGGTCGTGCCGAAGCCCAACAGCGCGGACTTGGTCATGCCCAATGTGAGGTAGCCCGATGCGGCGGCGGCGGCAACGGTCAAAGCGTAAGGCAGTTGCGAGGTAACGTGGTCGATGTGGTTGCAGCGCGCGCCGGTGGACGACAGGATGGTCGTGTCGGAAATGGGCGAGCAGTGGTCGCCGCATACTGCCCCCGCCATCACGGCGGACATACACGGGATAATCAGTGAGGGATCGACTTTGACTGCCATGGCGGCGGCAATCGGCAGCATAATGCCGAACGTCCCCCAGCTTGTGCCTGTGGCAAATGCCATCACGCTGGCGAGCAGGAAGAGGATGACGGGCAGGAAGCCGGGATGGATGTTGCCCGCAACCAGCGTGGAGAGGTAGTCGCCGGTGTGCATTTCGCCGACAACCGTACTGATGAGCCAGGCGAGGATTAAAATGGCGATTGCGCCGAACATAGATTTCGCACCCTGCCAAACGGCTTTGGGATAATCGGACGCTTTGATTGTGCCGAACGTGCAGAGGACGACGGCAAGCACGCCGCAAGTGCCGCCGAATACCAGCGAAGTGTTTACGTCGGTATTTTCAAATGCCCCCAAAATGCTGAAGGTTTCGCTTGCCTGCGCGCCGGTGTAGATCATGGCGGAAACCGTTGAGGCGATTAAGGCCAAAACGGGAATAATCAGTGCGTAAACACGACCTTTGGTAGCGTCTGAAGCGGCAGTTTCGTCGTAGGCTTCGTTCAACGCCGCCTGTTCGAAACGCGCCATCGAGCCAATGTCGAAGGAAAACCATGCGACGACGAATACCATAATCAGGGCAAACAGTGCGTAATAGTTCATCAGGCTCATGGCGACAAACGTCCCCATCGGCGTGTATTCGGTGATTTTGTAGGTAACGAGCAATCCGGCAAGCGTGGCGATAATCGATGCACCCCAGCTTGAAACGGGCATCAGTACGCACATAGGCGCGGCGGTGGAGTCGAGGATGTAGGCGAGTTTGGCGCGGGAAACTTTAAACTTGTCGGTAACGGGGCGGGCGATCGCACCGACGGCGAGACTGTGGAAATAGTCGTCGATAAAGGTTACGAACACGAGGCAGGCAGTCAGCATTTTCGCGCCGCGCCGGTTTTTAATGTGCCGTTTTGCCCAGTCGGCAAACGCCTGATTGCTGCCGGAGTAGGTCAGCAGGGAAGTGAAAATGCCCAAAAGTATCAGGAAAACCAAGATTTTTGGTTTGCCCAACGACCAGTCGCCGTCTGCCCAAGCCAAGCCGACGACCATGTCTTTCAGGTGTGTCAGACCGTCGACGGGGTTGCCGCCGACCAAAAAGGCAACGCCGACCAAAATACCGATGCCTAAAGACAGCATTACGCGGCGGGTAATGACGGCAAGTGCCAGTGCCAAAAAGGGTGGCACAACCGAGAAAAATGAATGTGAATAGTCAATCAGCTGCATGGTTTATGGGGTGTCAAGCGTCCGGATGGGAGGGTATCTGTCCGCCTCCGGTTTGGGTTTTGTTGGCAAAATGGGCGGAAATATTTTTTATCGTGAAAAATATTTGTTTAAAATCAACCAACTGATTTTTGTAAAATGCCCGTTAATCGGTATTGGCGGGCATTTTATCATTTAAAAAATATTTTGGTTAAATTATGTGTGTTATTGCAGGTTTAATGCGATGAACAGCGTGTTGCCACGGCGCATGACCAGCAGGGGGACGTTTTTGCCCGCCTTGTCCATCGCTTTGCGGAAACCGTCTTCGTCATTGACGGGGACTTGCCCGACGGCGAGGATTTCGTCGCCGCGCCTCAAGCCTGCGCGTTCTGCCGCGTCGGAAACCCGTACGACGACGAGGTGTCCGCCGCTGCTGTCGGTATGTGTCTGAAGGGTAATGCCTGCGGATTCGACCGAGAACGTACCGGATTGCTGTTCGGTGTAGGGGGCTTCATCTGTTTTGGATGATGCGCCGGTATGCTCGGCGGCGTTGCCCAGCTTGATTTTGATTGTGATTTCTTCGCCTTTGCGCCATACGCCGAGGCTGACTTCTTTTCCCGGTGTAATGGCACCGACCATGACGGGAAGGTCTCCGGAAGAACGTATTTCTCCGCCGTCGAGGCTGAGGACGATGTCGCCCGCCTGCAGGCCGGCACGTTCTGCGGGGCTGCCGGGCAGGACTTTGGCAATCAGTGCGCCGCCGGCTTTATCCAGACCGAACGACTGTGCCAAACCGTAGGATACTTCCTGAATGATGACGCCCAGTTGCCCGCGTTGGACTTTGCCGGTGTTTTTCAGTTGTTCGGCAACATTCATGGCAACGTCAATCGGGATGGCGAAGGAAATGCCCATAAATCCGCCGCTGCGGCTGTATATTTGCGAATTGATGCCGACGACCTGTCCTTTTAGGTTGAACAGCGGGCCGCCGGAGTTGCCCGGATTGATGGCAACGTCGGTTTGGATGAAGGGTGTGTAGCTTTCGTTGGGCAGGCTGCGGCCTTTGGCGGACACAATGCCGGAGGTAACGCTGTTGTCGAAGCCGAAGGGTGCGCCGATGGCGGCTACCCATTCGCCGGGTTTCAAATCTTTGGGATTGCCGATTTTGACGACGGGTAGCTCTTCCGTTGCATCGATTTTCAGAAGGGCGACATCGGATTGGACATCCGAGCCGATGAGCTTGGCGGTATATTCGCGCTTGTCGTTGAGCAGGACCTTGATACTGCCCATGCCGGTAACGACGTGCGTATTGGTCAGGATGTAGCCGTCTTTGCTGATGATGAAGCCGGAGCCGAAGTTCAATCCACCGTCATCTGCTTCTTCTTGGGGGATTTCGGGCATATTCGGGACGAGGCGTTTGAAAAATTCGTAGAACGGGTCGTTGTCGGCAATCGGGTCGGAATCGTTTTCGGCATTGCCGCTGCCGTTTTGGGCGCGTGGGGCGGGGGCTGCCTGAATATTGACGACTGCCGGACCTTCACTTTGAACCAATTGGGCAAAGTCGGGCAGCAGCATGCTGACGCTGCCGTCGTCTTTGGTGTGTTCGATGCGTTCTACGAAGGATGCTTCTTTTTTGTCCGCACCGAAAAAGCTGCCGGCTTTGTCGCAGCCTGCCAATGCGGCGGCGCACAGGGTTGCCAAAGCGAAGTATTTGTATTTTTTGAACACGTTTCGTCCTTTGTTTCGTACCGATATTGACTTCAATGCCGTCTGAAACGCATGTTGTCGGTTTCAGACGGCATAGAGTGAGATTTTACAACGTTTGTCTGAATTTTCAAGCATTTCATTATTAAAGGGGAGACCCGTCAGGATTTGGCGGGATATTCGCACAGGTCGTTGATGATGCAGGTTTGGCATTGCGGTTTGAGTGCCTTGCAGGTGTAGCGTCCGTGCAGGATGAGCCAGTGGTGCGCATCCATCAGGAACTCTTTGGGGATGAAGCGCATCAGTTTGTCTTCGACTTCGCGAACGTCTTTTCCGGGTGCGATTTTGGTTCGGTTGGACACGCGGAAAATATGCGTATCGACCGCCATGACGGGATGGCAGAACGCCGTGTTCAATACCACGTTTGCCGTTTTGCGCCCCACGCCAGGCAACGATTCCAAAGCCTCGCGGTCTTCCGGCACTTCGCCGTTGTATTTTTCCAGCAGGATGCGGCAGGTTTGCATAATATGTTTGGACTTGGTTTTGTAAAGCCCGATGGTTTTCGTGTATTCCATCACGCCGTCCAAGCCCAAATCCAGCATTGCCTGCGGCGTATCGGCAACCGGAAACAGCTTCGCCGTCGCCTTGTTTACGCCGACATCGGTCGCCTGCGCCGAAAGCAGAACGGCAATTAAAAGCTCGAAAGGGGAGTTGAAATTCAGCTCGGTGGTCGGATGGGGGTTGGCGGCGCGGAAACGCTCGAAGATTTCTTGGCGGATTTGTCTGTTCATTTTTTTGTGCAGTCGGTTTGTGCGTTCGGCATTATAACGCACGGTTCAGGCGGCGTAATATTGCATTCCCCACAGAATGAAGGCGTAACGCGCCGTTTTGCCGGCAACCAGCATCAGCCCGCTTGTCCACGGATTCAACCGCAGCCAGCCGGCGGCAAGCGGCAGTGCGTCGCCGATGACGGGCAGCCACGCAAACGGAAGTAGCCAAATACCGAAACGCCGCATCAGATTCAGTGTTTTTTCAGACGGCATTTTTCGGGAGGGCAGCAAACGCCCCATCCAATAGGAAACCATACTGCCCAGCCCGTTGGCAAGACCGGCGCACAGCAACGCGCCGTATGCGTGTTTGGGGAAGTTGCGGACGAACAGGGCAAAGGCGGCTTCCGATGTGCCGGGCAGGAAGGTGGCGGAAGTAAAGGCGGAAAAAGCGAGGGCGGCGTAGGCGTAAAAGACGGTCATGTACGGTTTGTGGTAAATCAAAATGAGGATTGAAAAAATACAGCGTCGGCGTGCTTGTCGGGATAATAACGGATGTTGTCCGGCGAGGATATGCCGACGGCTTGCAAATTTGTGAAATGTCAGTATGATTCACGCCGCCCTTGAAGAATGTCAATTTTTGCCGTCCGAACCGTGCAATGTATTCCAATAAAATGAAAGGCAAATCATGTCTGCGCAATCACAAAACAACCATACGTCCCCGTTGGTCGTCTTGACTACGCTGTTCTTCATGATGGGTTTTATTACCTGCATGAACGACATCCTTATCCCTCATTTGAAAGAAATTTTCGACCTGACTTATGTTCAGGCGATGCTGGTTCAATTTTGCTTTTTTACCGCCTATGCGGTGATGTCCATCCCGATGGGGGCTTTTGTCGGCAAAGTCGGCTACAAAAACGGCGTTATCGGCGGCTTTCTGCTGACGGCGGTCGGATGCCTGTTGTTTTATCCTGCTGCGGGCAGCCATTCTTACGCGGTATTTTTGGGCGCGTTGTTTATTTTGGCTTCCGGCGTAACGCTGCTTCAGGTTGCCGGTAATCCTTATGTTACCCTGCTGGCGAAACCCGGCAAGGAATCGGCAACGCTGACGCTGGTTCAGGCGTTCAATTCTTTGGGTACGACCATTGCGCCGCAAATCGGCGCGTTTTTGATTCTGGCGGACGCAACCCAAACCGTCAGCAAGGCGGAACAGATTTCTTCCGTACAGATTCCCTATTTGGGATTGGCGGGGCTGCTGATTATCCTTGCCGTTTTCGTGAAAATGATCCGGCTGCCCGACGCGCGCAAAATTGCCGCCGAGGAAAGCGCGCACAACCACGACGGCAAAACCGGCGTATGGCAATACAAACATCTCGTGTTCGGTGCGGCAGGCATTTTCTGCTATGTCGGCGCGGAGGTGTCTATCGGTTCGCTGATGGTCAATGTGTTGGGTTATCTGAAAGGGCTGGATCATGCTTCTGCCGCGCATTACCTGTCGTTCTATTGGGGTGGTGCGATGGTCGGACGTTTCCTCGGTTCGGCAGTAATGGCGAAATTCGCGCCCAACCGCTATCTGGCGTTTAACGCATCGGCTGCGGTCGTGCTGCTTGCCGTCGCGATGGCGACGGGCAGCGGCAATGCGGATGTGGCGATGTGGTCGCTGCTTGCCATCGGTTTTTTCAACTCGATTATGTTCCCGACGATTTTCTCTTTGGCAACCAAAGGATTGGGCAAATTCACCAACGCGGCTTCCGGTGTGCTGTGTACCGCGATTGTCGGCGGTGCGGTCGTGCCGGTGATTCAAGGTTGGACGGCGGATACTTACACCCTGATGTCTTCGTTTGTCGTTTCCGTAATCTGTTACCTGTATATCGTGTTTTTTGCGGTGTACGGGTATCGGGCGGACAAATAATCTTTTTCTTGAGAAATGCCGTCTGAACACCTTTCAGACGGCATTTTTGCGTACCGGTGTTTGCGGCGTGTGTGCCGAGGTTTTAATACTTCAATCCATAAAAGTCTTATATGCCAACAAACAAAAAAAATAAAAAATTATATTTCAAAAAAATTAATTTAAATTGAGAAAATTGCCGTTTTTTTTCTGCTCAGCTTTTGTAAAACGCTAAAATGCCGTCTGAAAACGTCGGGCGGATTCGGTATGGTGTGTTAGAATCCGTTAACTTTATATCAAATCGGGCAAAGAATCATGTTTGCTTTCAAATCCTTACTCGATATGCCGCGCGGTGAGGCACTTGCCGTCGTCGTCGCTCTGATTGCCGCGATGGGCTATACCATCATTTCATTGGAGTGGCTGCCGCATATGTCCATTATTGCCGCCATCGTCGTGCTGATTTTGTACGGCTTGGCGCGCGGTTTGAAATACAACGATATGCAGCAGGGCATGATAGGTGCGTTGAATCAGGGTATGGGCGCGATTTACCTGTTTTTCTTCATCGGGCTGATGGTCAGCGCGCTGATGATGAGCGGCGCGATTCCGACGCTGATGTATTACGGTTTCGGACTGATTTCCCCGACTTATTTCTACTTTTCCGCCTTCGCGCTGTGTTCCGTCATCGGCGTGTCCATCGGCAGCAGCCTGACCACCTGCGCTACGGTCGGCGTTGCCTTTATGGGTATGGCGGCGGCGTTTCAGGCTGATATGGCGATGACGGCGGGCGCGATTGTTTCCGGTGCGTTTTTCGGCGATAAAATGTCCCCGCTTTCCGACACCACGGGCATTTCCGCCTCTATCGTCGGTATCGACCTGTTTGAACACATCAAAAACATGATGTACACCACCATCCCCGCGTGGCTCATCAGCGCGGCACTGATGCTTTGGCTTTTGCCGAATGTCGCCGCATACGATATGGGCAGCGTCGAATCCTTCCGCAGCCAGCTTGAAGCCACGGGATTGGTGCACGGCTATTCGCTGATTCCGTTTGCACTGTTGGTCGTTTTGGCATTGATGCGCGTCAACGCCGTCGTCGCCATGCTCTTTACCGTCATGGTTGCCGTTGCTGTAACGTATCTGCACAGCACGCCTGATCTGCGTCAGCTCGGCGCGTGGTTTTACGGCGGCTACAAACTCGAAGGCGAAGCGTTTAAAGACATCGCCAAACTCATTTCGCGCGGCGGTTTGGAAAGTATGTTTTTCACGCAGACCATCGTGATTCTCGGTATGAGCCTTGGCGGGCTGCTGTTTGCGCTGGGCGCGATTCCTTCCCTGCTGGATGCCGTCCGCAGCTTTTTGACGAATGCCGGACGCGCGACGTTCAGCGTCGCCATGACTTCGGTCGGAGTGAACTTCCTGATCGGCGAACAATATTTGAGCATCCTGCTTTCGGGAGAAACGTTCAAACCCGTGTACGACAAACTCGGACTGCATTCGCGCAACCTATCGCGTACGCTCGAAGATGCGGGTACGGTGATTAACCCGCTTGTTCCGTGGAGCGTGTGCGGCGTGTTCATCAGCCATGCCCTCGGCGTACCCGTTTGGGAATATCTGCCCTATGCCTTTTTCTGCTATTTGAGTTTGGCTTTGACGCTTCTGTTCGGCTGGACGGGGCTGACCTTGAGCAAAAAATAAGCGGATAAGCGAAATGCCGTCTGAACCTGTTTTCCGGTTTCAGACGGCATTTTTATAGTGGATTAAATTTAAACCAGTACGGCGTTACCTCGCCTTGCCGTACTATCTGTACTGTCTGTGGCTTCGTCGCCTTGTCCTGATTTAAATTTAATCCACTATATGTTTGTCGGATGGGGCGGATTGAAACAGAAAACGCCCGTACCGTCATCCTAAACTGTGCAGAAACGGCGGTGCTTACTTCACACGGGTTGCCATCAGCGTATGCAGGCGGCGGTTGTCGGCGCGGGCGACGGTGAACTGCAAACCGCCGATGATGACTTTTTCGCCGCGTACGGGCAGGTGCCCTAACTCTTGAATGACCAAGCCGCCGATGGTGTCGGCTTCTTCGCTGCTGTATTCTGTGCCGAAGAAGGTATTGATGTCTTCGATTTCGGTAGCCGCGTGGATGCGCCAGCGTTCGGAAGAAACGGCGTGGATATTATCGGCACTGTCGTCTTCGTCAAACTCATCTTCGATTTCGCCGACGATTTGCTCGATGATGTCTTCAAAGGTGACCAAGCCGGATGTGCCGCCGTATTCGTCGATGACAATCGCCATGTGGTTGCGCTGTTCGCGGAACTCTTTTAAAAGGGCGGTCAAAGATTTGCCTTCGGGCACGAAAACGGCAGGGCGCAAGACGGATTTCAGGTGGAACTGCTCGGGGTTGAACATATATTTGAGCAGGTCTTTGGCGTGCAAAATACCCAAAACTTCGTCTTTGTCTTCGCCGATAACGGGGAAACGCGAATGGGCGGTTTCGATGACGTAGGTCGTGATGCGCTCGATGCTGTCGTTCTCTTTCAATACGTTCATGCGGCTGCGCGTAATCATGGCATCGCGCACTTCCAGTTCGGCAAAGTCCAATACTTTTTCCAGCCGGGTCAGTGTGTCGGCATCAAAAACTTCCTGCTCGTGCGCTTGGCGCAGCAGGGTCAATACGTCTTCGGCGGAGTCGGGCTCGCCGGCAAGTCGGGAGATTAGGCGTTCGAAAAACTTGGGTTTCGACTGCGTACCGTCCATTTTAATATTCGTCCTCTTGGTAGGGGTTGGGGAAACCTGCCGCCCGCATCAGGCGGATTTCTTCGGCTTCCATTATTTCGGCTTCATCGTCTTCGATGTGGTCGTAGCCCATCAGGTGTAAAGTACCGTGGATGGTCAGGTGGGCAAAATGCTGATCGGGTGTTTTGCCTTGTTCGGCGGCTTCTTTCAAAACCACTTGCGGACAAATCACCAAATCGCCATACAGGCCGTCTGAAAACTGGTCGGGCAGGATTTCGCCCTCGTTGAGCGCGAAACTCAATACATTGGTGGCGTAATCTTTGCCGCGATAGTCGCGGTTGTAGGCGCGGGCTTCTTCTTCGTCCAGAAGAATCAGGCTGATGTCTGCGCGGCGGTATTCGTTTTTCAGGGCAGACCATGCCCAGCGGTAGAAATCGCGTTCGCTCGGAAGATTGGCGGCGGAAGAAGCGTTTTCAAAGTTCAGATGAAAACGTTGCCGCTGTAAGGATAAAAAAGGATATTGTTTGGCGCGTTTCATGTTGTCCGAAAAATTTGGTTTTTAGGCGTAAATATAACATATTCACCCTCATGCCGTCTGAAGAAACGTTCAAAATATGATAGACTTCACGCCGTTTCCATTCTTTGAACGCATTGAACATGAACCCGAAAAAACTCGTTATTGCCAGTCGCGAAAGCCTGCTTGCCATGTGGCAGGCAAAGCATATCCAAGGCCGTCTGAAAGCCCTGTATCCCGATTGCGAAGTCGAGATTTTGGGCATGACCACGCGCGGCGATCAGATTTTGGACAAAACTTTGTCAAAAGTCGGCGGTAAAGGCTTGTTTGTCAAAGAGTTGGAACAGGCTTTATATGACGGGCGCGCTGATTTGGCAGTGCATTCGATTAAAGACGTACCGATGGATTTGCCTGAAGGTTTCGCGCTTGCGGCCATCGGCGAACGCGCCAATCCGTTTGACGCGTTTGTGTCCAACCAATACGCGCGTTTGGAAGAAATGCCCAAAGGCGCGATCGTCGGCACATCCAGCCTGCGCCGCGAAGCCCAGTTGCGTGCGCGCTATCCGCATTTGCTTATCAAACCTTTGCGCGGCAATGTGCAAACCCGTTTGTCCAAACTCGATAACGGCGAATACGACGCAATTATCTTGGCTGCCGCCGGTTTGCAGCGTCTGGAATTGGATGAACGCATCCGCATGATTTTGTCGGAATCCGACAGCCTGCCTGCAGCCGGACAAGGCGCATTGGGTATTGAAATTGCCGCGCATCGCGAAGATTTGTACGAAGTCTTAAAGCCGCTAAACCACGATACCACACACGCCTGCGTGACTGCCGAACGCGCCCTCGCACGCGCTTTGGGCGGAAGCTGCCAAGTGCCGCTGGCCGCATATTGCACGGAAGAAAACGGCTTGCTGACCTTGCGCGGACTGGTCGGACACCCCGACGGTTCGGTTGTGTTGCAGGCAGACGCGCAAGCACCTGCCGAATACGCCGACGCGCTCGGACGCGCAGTCGCTAAGAAATTGGCGGACGACGGTGCGCGGGAATTGATTGAGGCGGTATTGAATACGGAAAATTGATTTTATCGAAAATTTATAGTGGATTAACAAAAACCAGTACGGCGTTACCTCGCCTTGCCGTACTATCTGTACTGTCTGCGGCTTCGTCGCCTTGTCCTGATTTTTGTTAATCCACTATAAAGAAAATAACATAAGTTATTGTTTTTAATAATTAATTAATTAATTTGTTTCATCAGTTTTGCTCGCCTTATTTCGTCATTCCCGCGCAGGCGGGAATCCAGTTTGCTCGGTTTCAGTTGTTTTTAATCAATTCTTGCAGCATTGGATTCCCGGATTCCCGCCTGCGCGGGAATGACGGCGGAAAGGTTTTTGTGGCTTCGGATAATACGGTGGCGTTCAAATTTTGAATTTGAGAATGATGATATTCGTATTTTTATTTGAGTTCATCATATTGGGTTGGTTTTATAGATGTTTTCAGCTTGTTTGAAATTGTTATAGTTTATTGTTTTTTAACAAAAAAACAGATGCCGTCTGAACTGGTTGAGGTTCAGACGGCATTTTCATATGGCTGCGCTTTTTACAGTACTTTTACAGTACTTTTACAATGCTTTCGCACAGATAATCGATGTTGTCGTCGGTAATGCCGGCAACGTTGATGCGGCCGGAGCGGACGGCATAAATGGCAAACTCGTTTTTCAGGCGGTCGACTTGTTCGGGAGTCAGACCGCTGAAAGAGAACATGCCGTTTTGTTCGATAATGAAATCAAAGTCTTGGCTTGCACCTTTGGCTTTGAGCAACTCGACAAATTTTTGGCGCATGGCTTTGATACGGCCGCGCATTTCATCGAGTTCGGCAATCCATTGGGCTTTCAAATCATCATTTTTCAACACCAGCGCAATAGTGTTCGCACCGTGTGAAGCCGGATTGGAATACAAGGTACGGATGATGGTTTTGACTTGGCTGTGGGCGCGGGCGGCGGTTGCTTCATCTTCGGCCACCAAAGTGAACGCGCCGACGCGCTCGTTGTACATACCGAAGTTTTTGGAATAAGAGCTGGCAATCAGCAATTCTGTATTGTGTTTCAAGAACACGCGTAAGCCGTAGGCATCTTCTTCCAAACCGTTGCCAAAGCCTTGGTAGGCAAAGTCAAACAGCGGCAGCCAGCCTTTTTCGGCAGAAAGTTTTGCCAAAGTTTCCCATTGTTCGGGCGTAGGGTCGATGCCGGTAGGATTGTGGCAGCAGCCGTGCAACAGGACGATGTCGCCTTTTTGCGCTTGGCTCAAGTCTTCAATCATACCGTCCCAATCCAAACCGTGTTTGGCGGCATCATAGTAGCGATAAGGTTTATCTTGGATACCGACCGCCTTGGCGATGGCGTTGTGGTTTGGCCAGGTCGGATTGGAAATCCAGATGGTTTGCGCGTTCAACTGACGTTTGGCAAACTCGGCCGCAATACGCAATGCACCTGTACCGCCAAGGCTTTGCGCTGTTTTGGCGCGGTGGCTGGCGATAATTTCGTGGTCTTTGCCGAACAGCAGGATTTGGGTTTGCTCGTTGTAGTCGGCAACGCCGTCGATGGTCAGGTAGTTTTTGGTGGTTTCGCTTTCCAACAGGCGTTTTTCAGCCTCTTTGACGGCTTTGACAATGGGTGTCGCGCCGGATGCGTCTTTGTACACGCCGATGCCGAGGTTGACTTTTTCAGGGCGGGTTTCGGCTTTGAACGCTTCGCCCAAACCGAGGATCGGATCGGCGGGGGCGGCTTCGATGTGCTTGAAGAACATAGCTTGCTCCTTGATGGGGACGGAAGGTCATTCGGGTTTGCCGATTTTACGCTGTTTTACACGGGCTGGAAACAGACGCAATCACGCCTGCCCGATATGGGCGAAGGTTTCCCAGTTTGACCGTATGTGTTCTGCAAGCAGGGGCAGGTCTTGTTCGGCGGCTTCGTAGTATGCGCCGTCCCATTCTTCAAAGTCGGGGAACTGTTTGCGCAGGGATTCGATGTCTGCGCCTCCGTCGGCGAGCGATTCGATGGCGCTGCCGTGTTGTTCGTAGAGGGCTTTGGCTTTGTCCAAGACTTTCGGCACGGCTTTGATTTTCCAGCGGCGCAGGCTGTCGGCAAGCGGGTTGCGGAAAATGTATTCGCCGTAGCCGGAGGCGATAAGCTGTACGAAGCCGCCTTCTTCGACTTGGCTGTCGAGGTAGCAGAATGCGGTCAGCGTGTGCTGGTCGTCGGACAGGCAGGAGAGGGATTCGTCGCCGGTTTGGGCGGTGTGTTCGAGGTAGGCGGAAACGAGGGTATAGAGCAGAACGGATGGTTCTTGTTGGCGGATGTCTTCCGGAAGGGTAAGCGCAGTCATGGTATGCCGTCTGAAAAGTGGGGATTATAGCGGATTGCGCCTTCGGGTCGGAAATATCCTTTATCTTGCCGATGGCGTAAAATAGGCGTACACCAACCACGTGAAGGAAAATCGAATGGACAATCTGAATCCGCAGGAAATTTCCGTGTTGCCGGAAAATCTTCCGCTGTATTGCTCGGGGCCGGACAACGAGCAGTGGAACGGACATCCGAGGGTGTTTTTGCCTTTGGGCGAAGGAGAGTCGGGCAGCGTTGCCTGTCCGTATTGCGGCACGCGCTACCGCCTTGACGGCAAGATGCCGCATCATCATTACGCCTGAATGCAAACGGCGGAAAAATGCCGTCTGAAGCCTTTTCCGGTTTCAGACGGCATTTGTTTGGCGGGGCGGGCTTGTTCCAGCACGGGTATTCTGCCCGACGCGCCGCCCGGACGGGGGAACGGCGGTTTCCGTTCCCCGCGTGCTGCCGCTATGGATGGCGGCGTTTCGCCTAGAGGAAGAAAATCATTGCCACGACGACGGCAATCACGCCGTAAATCGCCATCGGGATAACGGTTTTCTTGATAATCGCACCTTCGGAATTTTTCACGTCCAATACGGTACATACGGCGATGATGTTGTTGAGGCACACCATATTGCCCATCGCGCCGCCGACGGATTGCAACGCCAAAATCAGGGTAACGGACAGGCCGGTATCCAAGGCGATTTGCTGTTGGATCGGACCGAAGGTCAGGTTGGACACGGTGTTGGAGCCGGAGAAGAACGCACCGATCGCGCCCAGATACGGCGAGAAATAAACCCAGTGTTCGCCTGCCATTGCGGCAAATTCCTTACCGATTATTTTCACCATCGAATTGTCGCCGCCGACCAGCATCAGCTGAACCATAATCAGCGCGCCCATCAGGGCAAGCAGCGGTTTTTTGGTTTGATTGAAGGTTACGGCATAAATTGTCCAAGCATCTTTGAATTTGGTCTTATACAGCAGGATGCAGATCCAAACGGTAAAGACAAACGGAATCCAAGCCGGGACGTACAGCGTTTGGTAAGACGCGCTGACATCTTGTCCGAAAATATTGCCGAAGGTAATTGTCAGGGAGTCGCTGACGGTAATTTTGGACAAATCAAACGGCAGTTGGAAGCTGAACCATTCTTCTTTGCTGGTCAAAATGCCTTTGATGCCAAGTTGTTTGATGCGGGTAACCACCAGCATACCGATCAGCATACCCAAAGGGGCGAGTGCTTTGGCGACTTGGGCGAACGGCACTTTTTCGGCATTCGGGTCTTTGGCGTGGTCTTTGCTCAAGCCCCAGCCTTTGTTGGCGGCAAATACGGAAAACATCAGGCCGATTGCGCCGGCAACCAAAGAAGGAAATTCTTCGTTGACCATTGCCAATGCGACATAGGGAAGGGTACAGGAGAAAACGGCAATGGCGACGAAGCCCAAGTTTTTGCGGATTTCAGACCAAGGTACGATAAAACTCAAGCCGATGACGGGGATGACGAAACCCGCGAAGAAGTGCATCACGCCGGTCTGCCTGCCGATGGCGAGGATGTCTTCGGCACTCAGATTCAGCGGTGCGAAACCGAACCAAGTCGGCGTACCGACCGCGCCGAAAGAGACGGGGACGGAGTTCATCACCAAAGTGAAAATCGCTACTTTCAACGGATTGAAGCCCAAGCTCATCAGAATCGGCGCGGCAATCGCAGCAGGCGTGCCGAAGCCGGATGCGCCTTCAATCATAAAGGCAAACGACCAGCCGATAATCATCAGTTGCGCTACGGGGTTCGGGCTGATGGTCGCCAGCCATTTGCGGATGACATCGATGCAGCCCGTGGTTTCCATCATACGGTTGAACATAATCGCGCCGAAAATCACGGTAATCGGCGTGAGCGTTTTGACGAGGCCGGAAGCGGCGGTGGCGTTGAGCAGCATTCCCGCATCGCCGAAGTAGAAAAGTTTGATGGCGTAAATCAGCACTGCGGTAATCGGCAGCGCGATGTAGGAAGGCATACTGTTTTTTTTCACCATCAGCCAAATCAGCAGGACGATGGGGAATATGCTGAGGAAAAGTGCCATAACGAATCCTTTTTAGGCATTTGCATCATAAGGCGCGTTGAGGTTTGGAAAGACGTTCAAATCCCGCACACCCGATATTCTGGTTAAAAGATAAATTGGTAAGACCAATTATTATGCGTTTGCACACTTTACGTAATCTTATGTAATCGGTCAAGCATTTTATCGATAATGGCTATTAATGCGGGTTAAGGATGGCGATGATGCGGCGGAGGGAGTGTGGGAAAGGGGTGTGTAAAAAAAGCCGCCCGAAAGGCTTCAGACGGCATTTTCAGCATTTTTCCAGCGGCACGAATACCGCGCCGTCCCCGTCCACACGGAGGATTGAAGCATAGTCGTTATGCCAGTCGCCCAAAACGATGCGGGTAAAGCCGTTTTCGTGATGGATATGCTCGCGGTGGGTGTGTCCGTGTATCAGCCTTTCCGCGTTAAAGGCGCGAACCTGCCGCGCGGTAAAGGCGGCATTGACATCCATAATATCGGCGGGCTTGACCTGTTTTTCCATTTTGCTGACACGCCTGATTTTGGCGGCAAGGCGCGTGCGCCACTTCAGAGGCAGCATCAGGAACAGTTTTTGCAGCCGCTTCCGATGCACGATTTTGCGGAAACGCTGGTATGCCCTGTCATCCGTACACAGAGTGTCGCCGTGGCAGATGAGGGTTTTGCAGCCGAACAAGTCCAAAACCGAGTAATCCGGCAGCAGCGTCATACCCGCCTGCCGGCAAAAATCCCGCCCAATCAGGAAATCGCGGTTGCCCCTGACAAAGAACACGGCAACGCCTTTGTCGGACAATTTCCCGATTTCCCGCGCAACCGAAGTATTCAACTCGGAAACTTCGTCATCGCCCACCCAAAAATCAAACAAATCGCCCAAAATATAAACCGCCCGCGCCTGCCCGGCGGCGGCAGAACGTAAAAAACGCAGCAGCAGTGCGGTCAGTTCGGGATGCTTTTCGCTCAAATGCAGGTCGGAGATGAAATAGGCGGGTTTCATAGGCAGGTTTCCAAATCGGGCGGATGTCGTGGCGGATTATAACGCGCCCGGCGGCGTGGCAATACAGCAAATGTCGCGCCAAGCATCGGGCGTTGGCGGAATCGGGGTTCGGGCGCGTTAAAAATGCCGTCTGAAGGCTTCAGACGGCATCGCGGGGGCGGGATGCGGTAAGGTTTTGCCGGAAAGATATGGGGTGGTGCGGCGAGATTTCCGTTAAAATACGCTTCTTTTTTATTTTTTCCGACCATTATGCGCCTGACCCACATCAAACTCTCCGGTTTTAAATCTTTTACCGACCCGACCACGATTCATGTGCCGGGGCAGCTTGTTGCGGTTATCGGGCCCAACGGCTGCGGCAAGTCGAATGTGATTGATGCGGTGCGCTGGGTGTTGGGCGAGGCTTCGGCGAAGCAGCTTCGCGGCGAGAGTATGCAGGACGTGATCTTTAACGGTGCGGCAACGCGCCGTCCTGCGCCGAGGGCTTCGGTGGAGCTGGTGTTTGACAACAGCGACCACAGTTTGCAGGGCGCGTGGGGGCAGTATGCCGAGGTGAGCATCAAGCGGCAGCTGACGCGGCAGGGCGAATCGACTTATTTCATCAACAATCAGACCGTGCGCCGCCGCGATATTACCGATTTGTTTCTGGGTACGGGCGTGGGTGCGCGAGGTTATGCCGTTATCGAGCAGGGGATGATTTCGCGCATCATCGAAGCGCGGCCGGAGGAGTTGCGCGCCTATATCGAGGAGGCGGCGGGCGTGTCCAAATATAAGGAACGCCGCAAGGAGACGGAAGGCCGTCTGAAAGACACGCGCGAGCATTTGCAGCGTTTGGGCGATTTGCAGAACGAGTTGGCGCGTCAGGTGGAAAAGCTGGAAAAACAGGCGGAAACTGCCGAACGCTACAAATCACTGACCGCGCAGTTGAACCAACAACAGGATTTGCTCGATTACGCCCAATGGCAGCAATCGCTTGCCGCCGCCGACAAGGCAACCGCGCAGCACCAGTCTTTGCAGGCGCAGCAAGACGAAACCGCCGCGCAGGTTCAGGCGTTAAATGAAGAAGTACACGCCTTGCAGACCGCCGAACAGTCGCAGCAGCAGGCGGTACATGAATTGAGCAACAAACGCGGCGTGTTGCGCGAGCAGATTGCCCGTTTGGAAGAACAAATCCGCCATCAGCAAAACTTGCATCAACGCATCGAACGCGACAAGCAGGCAGCGCAGGCGCAGATGCAGCGCATCCATCAAGAGCAGCAGCAAATCCGCGTGCAGCTTGAAGAAAACGAGTTGCAGGCCGAAGAAAAGCAAACCGAGTTGGCGGAATGGGCGATGCAGGTTGCCGAACACGAAGAACGTCTGCCCGAATTGGAAGAAGCCCAAGCCACGCTCAACGCCGCCTTCCAAACCCAGCAGGACGAGGCAAACCGCATCCGCCGCGAACTGGCGTTGAAGCAGCAGCAGCTTGCCCATGCCGAACAAACCGTTGCCAAGCACGAAGAGCGCAAAGGTCGTCTGAAACAGGAAAACCAAGCCCTGAACCTGCCCGACGAAGCGGAAACCGCCGCCGCGCAGGAAGCCGCCGCCTTGTTGCAAAGCCGGCAAGAGCATTACGAAGAACAAATCATTGCCGCGGAAGAAGCCTTACACGCCGCCCGCGAGGCGTTTCAGACGGCCTCAAACCGCTTCCAAAACCTGAAGCAGCAACACATCACCTTGCAGGCGCAGCAGCAGGCGTTGTCGCAAATCCTGTCGCAACAGCAGGAAGCCGCCGACTTCTGGCAGGCAACCGACCACGCCGCCGCGCCGCAACTGTGGCAACACATCACCGCCCCCGCCGAGTGGCAGCACGCCTTGTCCGTCATCCTGGCCGAACGCCTGCACGCCCGCGCCGTATCGAACGGCTTCGTTCCCCCCGTGCCGTTGCCGCAGGGGCAGGCAGCATGGCTTTCAGACGACCTCTCCGGCGGCATCAAAAAATCCCTGCCCGTACAGGCATTGCTGAACCAAATCCAAGCACAGCCGCCGTTTCAGACGGCATTGCACCACTGGCTCGACGGCGTATTGTGCGCGCCCGATTTGAGCTACGCCCTCGCGCATCAAAGCGATTTGGGCGCACACCAAATCTGGCTCACGCCTGAAGGCCATCAGGTCGATAAAGTCAGCGTCCTGCTCTATGCCAAGCCCGCGCAGGAAAGCCTGATTGCCCAAAAAGCGCGCCTCGACGGCATTGCGTCCGAACTGGAAAACCTCGCCCCCGAACTCTCCGCTGCCGAAGCCGCGTTCAAACAGGCGGAAGCCGCCGTGCGCTCGTCTGAAGTGCAGCACAAAAACCTGATGCAGCAGCAACAGCAGCACACGCGCCAATACAGCCAAGCGCAGCAACGCGCCGCCGAACTTCTGGCGCGCACCAACCAAGGGCAAATCCGCCGCGAACACATCGAGCGCGAACTGGCGCAGTTGGCGGAAGAGCAGACCGTGTTGCAACACACGTCCGACGGGCTTTCAGACGACATCGCCATTTTGCAGGAAGCCGCCGCCGAACTCGAACACCAGCAGCAAACCGCCGCGCACAGCCGCCAAGAGCAGCAAGGTCGTCTGAAACAGGCGCAGCTTGCCCTGTTGGAAGCCAACCGCCAATACGGGCTTGCCGAAGTCGCCGTTCACAAGCTCAATCAGCAAAAACAAAACTACCAACAGCAAATTGCCCAACTTGAACAGCAAACATTCGATTGGCAGGAACGCCAACAAGAGCTTGCTCTCGCCTATGAAACCGAGTTCCAAAACGACGAGCAGCACATCAAGCTTGAAGAATTAAGCGAAGCCGTACAGACCTTGGATGAAGAATACATCGCCGTGCAGGACAAACTCGCGCAGATTCAGGAGCAGGGCAGGGAGCAATACGCCCGCGTACAAACCCTGCAAACCAAGCTGCCGCAGCTTCAGGCCGCTACCCAAACCGCCCTGTTGCAGCAGCAGGAAGCCCTGATTAACGCCAAACGCTACCATCAAAACCTGACCGAACGCGCTGCCGATTTGGACGCGCTCGAAGCGTTGGCGAAAGAATCGCCGAAAGTATTGAACAGCAGCATCGGCAGCCTCACCCAGCAAATCGAAGCCCTTGGTGCCGTTAACCTCGCCGCCTTGCAAGAACTCGAAGAAGCGCGCGAACGCGACGGCTACTATCGCAGCCAAAGCGAAGACGTGCAGGCCGCCATTACCCTTTTGGAAGAAGCCATCGCCCAAATCGACGACAAAACCAAAGAGCGTTTCAAAGAAACCTTCGACGCCGTCAACGGCAAAGTCCAAACCTTCTTCCCGACCCTGTTCGGCGGCGGCGAAGCCACCCTCAAAATGATAGGCGACGACCTCCTGACCGCCGGCGTATCCATTATGGCGCGCCCGCCCGGCAAGAAAAACAGCACCATCCACCTTCTCTCCGGCGGCGAAAAAGCCCTCACCGCCATGAGCCTCGTGTTCGCCCTGTTCAGCCTCAACCCCGCCCCCTTCTGCCTTCTGGACGAAGTCGACGCCCCGCTGGACGATGCCAACACCTCGCGTTTCTGCAAGCTGGTCAAAGAAATGTCGGCGCAAACCCAGTTCCTCTACATCTCCCACAACCGCCTGACCATGGAAATGGCGGAACAGCTCGTCGGCGTAACCATGCAGGAAAAAGGTGTGTCGCGCGTTGTTGCCGTGGACATCAAACAGGCGTTGGAAATGGCGGAAGCCGTTTGAACGGGTTGCAGAACGGCTGAATCTTGCCGTTTTTAATGACGTGTTGCGATACGGGTTTTCAGACGGTATGGTGAATTAAATTTAAACCGGTACAGCGTCGGCTCGCCTTAGCTCAAAGAGAACGATTCTCTAAGGTACTCAAGCACCAAGTGAATCGGTTCCGTACTATTTGTACTGTCTGCGGCTTCGCCGCCTTGTCCTGATTTTTGTTAATTCACTATATTTCAAACAGAACAGATTAAAATCAAATCCAAATCCATAAAAAATGCCGTCTGAACAGCGTTCAGACGGCATTTCGATGTGTACCGCCACGTCAAATCAGCGGTGGTGGCCGCAGCCGCATTCTTTTTTCATATCGATTACCATACGGCCGGTGATTTTGCCTTCGCGCATTTCTTGGAAAATGGCGGGAGCTTCATCCAAAGCACGCAGTTGGACTTTGGGTACAACCAAACCTTCCGCGCCGAATTGGAAGGCTTCTTCCAAATCTTTGCGCGTGCCGACCAGCGAGCCGACCACTTCGATGCCGTCCAAAACCAAACGCGGGATGGACAAATCCATCGATTCCGGCGGCAGACCGACGGCAACCACACGTCCGCCCGCACGGACGCAATCCACGGCAGAGTTGAATGCGGCAGCAGATACGGCGGTTACGACCGCAGCGTGTGCGCCGCCGGTTTTTTCCTGAATCACTTTGGCAGCGTCTTCTTTGGCGGCGTTGACAACCAAATCCGCGCCGGTTTCTTTGGCAAACGCCAGCTTGTCGTCGTTGATGTCGATGGCGGCAACGTGCGCGCCGAACACTTTTTTCGCGTATTGGACACCCAAGTTGCCCAAACCGCCCGCGCCGTAGATGGCAATCCACTGTCCCGGACGCACGCCGGACACTTTCACGGCTTTGTAGCAGGTAACGCCGGCGCAAGTGATGCTGGACGCTTGGGCGGGGTCGAGACCGTTGGGGACTTTGACCGCATAATCCGCATTGACGATGCAGTGGGTCGCCATACCGCCGTCGGCGGTGTAGCCCGCGTTCAATACGGAACGGCACAGGGTTTCGCGGCCGGTGTTGCAGTATTCGCAAGAGCCGCAGCTTTGGAACAGCCAGGCGATGCTGACGCGGTCGCCGACTTTCAGATTTTTCACACCGTCGGCAACTTCTTTAACCAAACCGATGCCCTCGTGTCCCAGCACGCGGCCCGGTTTGTCGCCGTAGTCGCCTGCCGCAACGTGCAGGTCGGTGTGGCACACGCCGCAATATTCGACTTCGACCAACGCCTCGCCGTATTCCAACGGGCGAACCTCGCGTTCGACTACTTCCACATCGCCCGCTACATTTTTATTCACAACAACTGCCTGCATTTTCATGATTGCGCTCCTTAGTTACGGTAAAAAACCTGTAAACGGAATGTTGTCCGATATAAGGATAAGCATACGCTTCCGCATCTTGCGGGTCAAATGGTATGTTGTTGAAAAATATGGATTATATGTTATATTGTAACAGTTGTGGAGGTGCGGCATAAGGGCGGCAGGTTTCAAGTTTGAAAAAACGGATGGGCGAACCCGTAAAAATGCCGTCTGAAGCTGTGTCCGGACGGCATTTTTACGGGTTTGGGGGCTTCGGCGGAGGGTCAGTCGAAGTCCGGGCAGTCCTGCCCGCTGCCGGCGGCGGAAAGCGTGCCGCCGTCGTTGAGCGTAACGATGCAGGTTTCGCCTTCGTTGGTCGCCCGATTGGGGGCAGCCTGAAGGGTAAAGTGGTCGGGGTTGACTTTGCTTAAGGTAATGTCGAAATATTTGTTTTGTTTCAGTTTGTTTTTGTCGTAGTTCTCAAACGTCCCTTTTTGGCGGTAGTAACGTTCCAAGTTTTGCGCGTTCATCAGCAGGGTGGATTTGACTTCCGACAGGCGGATGCGGCGGGTGTAGGTTTTATAGGAGGGGTAGGCGATGAGCGTCAGGATGCTGAGGATGGCGACGGCAATCAGCAGCTCGGTCAGCGTAAAGCCTTTTTGAACGTTTTTCATAGCAATGTGTTTCCATTTGGTTGTTTGTGGGCGGCATTATAACGCCGTATCGGAAATGGCGGAATATGTAAACGGATTGAAATTTTCGGGAAAGCAGATTGTATAAGCCATTTAAAACAAATGGTTATTTTTATTGTCGGCGGTTTTCCGCCTTGGATGGGGCAGGGACTTGCGGTAGAATCCGCTTCCGGTTTATGGGATTGACGCATACAGAGAATTGAAAATATGGCAAAAATGATGAAATGGGCGGCTGTTGCGGCAGTCGCGGCGGCAGCGGTTTGGGGCGGATGGTCTTATCTGAAGCCCGAACCGCAGGCTTCTTATATTACGGAAACGGTCAGGCGCGGCGACATCAGCCGGACGGTTTCCGCGACGGGGGAAATTTCGCCGTCGAATCTGGTATCGGTCGGCGCGCAGGCTTCGGGGCAGATTAAGAAGCTTTATGTCAAACTCGGGCAACAGGTCAAAAAGGGCGATTTGATTGCGGAAATTAATTCGACCACGCAGACCAACACGCTCAATACGGAAAAATCCAAATTGGAAACGTATCAGGCGAAGCTGGTGTCGGCACAGATTGCATTGGGCAGCGCGGAGAAGAAATATAAGCGTCAGACGGCGTTGTGGAAGGATGATGCGACCTCTAAAGAAGATTTGGAAAGCGCGCAGGATGCGCTTGCCGCCGCCAAAGCCAATGTTGCCGAGCTGAAGGCTCTAATCAGACAGAGCAAAATTTCCATCAATACCGCCGAGTCGGAATTGGGCTACACGCGCATTACCGCAACGATGGACGGCACGGTAGTGGCGATTCCCGTGGAAGAAGGGCAAACCGTGAATGCGGCGCAGTCCACGCCGACGATTATCCAGTTGGCGAATCTGGATACGATGTTGAACAAAATGCAGATTGCCGAGGGCGATATTACCAAGGTGAAGGCGGGGCAGGATATTTCGTTTACGATTTTGTCCGAACCGGATACGCCGATTAAGGCGAAGCTCGACAGCGTCGACCCCGGGCTGACCACGATGTCGTCGGGCGGCTACAACAGCAGTACGGATACGGCTTCCAATGCGGTCTATTATTATGCCCGTTCGTTTGTGCCGAATCCGGACGGCAAACTCGCCACGGGGATGACGACGCAGAATACGATTGAAATCGACGGTGTGAAAAATGTGCTGCTTATTCCGTCGCTGACGGTGAAAAATCGCGGCGGCAAGGCGTTTGTGCGCGTGTTGGGTGCAGACGGCAAAGCAGTGGAACGCGAAATCCGAACCGGTATGAAAGACAGTATGAATATCGAAGTGAAAAGCGGTTTGAAAGAGGGGGACAAAGTGGTCATCTCCGAAATGACCGCCGCCGAGCAACAGGAAAGCAGCGAACGCGTTATGGGCGGCCCGCCGCGCCGATAAACGAATATGCCGTCTGAACACGGAAACGGTTTCAGACGGCATTTGTTATTGATTTACGGAATATTATGAGCTTGATCGAATGTAAAAACATCAACCGCTATTTCGGCAGCGGCGAGAACCGCGTCCATATTTTGAAAGACATCAGCCTGTCGATAGAGAAGGGCGATTTTGTCGCCATCATCGGGCAGTCCGGTTCGGGCAAGTCCACGCTGATGAACATACTCGGCTGTCTGGACACCGCCGGTTCCGGTTCGTACCGCATCGACGGCATCGAAACTGCCAAAATGCAGCCCGACGAACTGGCGGCATTGCGCCGCGAACGCTTCGGTTTCATCTTCCAACGCTACAACCTCTTAAGCTCGCTGACCGCAAGGGACAACGTCGCGCTGCCAGCCGTGTATATGGGTATGGGCGGTAAAGAGCGTTTGGCGCGGGCGGACAAACTCTTGCAGGATTTGGGTTTGGCAAGCAAAGAGGGCAACAAGCCCGGCGAACTCTCGGGCGGACAGCAGCAGCGCGTCTCCATCGCCCGCGCCCTGATGAACGGCGGAGAAATCATCTTCGCCGACGAGCCGACCGGCGCACTCGATACCGCCAGCGGCAAAAACGTGATGGAAATCATCCGCAGGCTGCACGAAGCTGGGCATACCGTCATTATGGTCACGCACGACCCCAGCATTGCCGCCAACGCCAACCGCGTCATCGAAATCCGGGACGGCGAAATCATTTCCGACACCTCGAAAAATCCCGAAATCCCCGCAAGCAATGTCGGGAGGATTCAGGAAAAAGCCTCGTGGTCGTTTTATTACGACCAGTTTGTCGAAGCCTTCAGAATGTCCGTTCAGGCGATTATGGCGCACAAAATGCGTTCGCTTCTGACGATGCTCGGCATCATCATCGGCATCGCATCCGTCGTCTCCGTCGTCGCACTGGGCAACGGTTCGCAGAAAAAAATCCTCGAAGACATCAGCTCGATGGGGACGAACACCATCAGCATCTTCCCCGGGCGCGGCTTCGGCGACAGGCGCAGCGGCAAAATCAGGACCCTGACCATAGACGACGCGAAAATCATCGGCAAACAAAGCTATGTTGCTTCCGCCACGCCCATGACTTCGAGCGGCGGCACGCTGACTTACCGCAACACCGACCTGACCGCCTCGCTTTACGGCGTGGGCGAACAATATTTCGACGTGCGCGGGCTGAAGCTGGAAACGGGGCGGCTGTTTGACGAAAACGATGTGAAAGAAGACGCGCAAGTCGTCGTCATCGACCAAAATGTCAAAGACAAACTCTTTGCGGACTCGAATCCGTTGGGTAAAACCATTTTGTTCAGGAAACGCCCCTTGACCGTCATCGGCGTGATGAAAAAAGACGAAAATGCTTTCGGCAATTCCGACGTGCTGATGCTTTGGTCGCCCTATACGACCGTGATGCACCAAATTACAGGCGAGAGCCACACCAACTCCATCACCGTCAAAATCAAAGACGATGCCAATACCCAGGTTGCCGAAAAAGGGCTGGCCGATCTGCTCAAAGCGCGGCACGGCACGGAAGATTTCTTTATGAACAACAGCGACAGCATCAGGCAGATGGTCGAAAGCACCACCGGCACGATGAAGCTGCTGATTTCCTCCATCGCATTGATTTCGTTGGTAGTCGGCGGCATCGGCGTGATGAACATCATGCTGGTGTCCGTTACCGAGCGCACCAAAGAAATCGGCATACGGATGGCAATCGGTGCGCGGCGCGGCAATATTTTGCAGCAGTTTTTGATTGAGGCGGTGTTAATCTGCATCATCGGAGGCTTGGTCGGCGTAGGTTTATCCGCCGCCGTCAGCCTCGTGTTCAATCATTTTGTAACCGACTTCCCGATGGACATTTCCGCCATGTCCGTCATCGGCGCGGTCGCCTGTTCGACCGGAATCGGCATCGCGTTCGGCTTTATGCCTGCCAATAAAGCAGCCAAACTCAATCCGATAGACGCATTGGCGCAGGATTGAGGTTGGCACAAAGATGCCGTCTGAAGCTGCCGTGACAGGCTTCAGACGGCATTTGAAAAAGGCTTGGAACACGGTTCCAAGCCTTTTGTTTTGCGGATGGGTTATTGGTTTTTGCGGATGATTTCCTCCAGTTGGGGCATCGGGCTGTAACCGCTTTGGGTGCGCCCGTTGGGGAAGACGAGGGTCGGTGTGCCGTTGAAGCCGAACTGTTCGCCCAAGGAAGTGGTTTCCGCGACGGGGTTGTCGCAGATGCCGCCGCCGGCAGGGAATTTGCCTTTACGCATCCATTCCGTCCACGCTTTGGCGCGGTCGGGCTGGCACCATAAGATTTGCGCCTTGCGCGCGGCATCGGGGTGCAGGCCGGCAATGGGCATCATAAAGCTGTAAACCGTTACGTCGGTCATTTTTTCAAACTCGTGTTCCAAGCGTTTGCAGAACGGACAGTCCGGGTCGGAGAAGACGGCGACTTTCAGCTTGCCGTTGCCGCGTACTTCTTTGATGGCTTTGTCCAAAGGCAGGGAAGCGAAGTCGATTTTGTTCAAATCTGCCATACGCTGTTCGGTGAGGTTTTTCCGGTTGTTGATGTCAAGAAGTTCGCCGGAAAATAGATAATCGGCGTTTGCATCGGTGTAGATAATCTGCCTTCCGCTGATGACGACTTCGTAAATGCCTCTGACCGGTGTTTCGCTGACGCTGATGACTTTCAGGTCTTGGGATTCGTAAATTTTTTCGAGGCGTGCTTTCAAGGCTTCGCCGACTTTTCCTTGTACGGGGGCGGCGGACTCGGCTTTGACGGCGGGTTCGGCGTTGGCGTTGGAAACGGGCGTTTGCCCGCACGCCAGCAGCGGGAGGACGGTAAATGGGGTTAAGATTTTGATTAACTTGGTTTTCATATCAGATGACTGCGCGTGTTGGAAAAGAGGGCATTGTATCAAACCTCTGTTGCGCCTGCATTGCGCCGAGGCTCAATTTATCGTCTGAAAATAGCTTCCGGTTGTTAAAATACGCAAAAATAATTTGATTGTTTGTATAATCTACCACCGCATCGCCGTAAACATATGGCTAAGCGGACTTCGGGCCGGTTTGAGGTCGTCTGAAAGATTTGCTGCGGGCAACTGAAAGATTTTATCGACACTTTGAGAGAAAAGATGAACCAACAAGAATACGCTGAATATCTGTTTAAGCTGCTGGGCGAAGAGCCACGGGCAGCAGATAAATATAATGGCTGGGAAGACTATTTCTATGGTTTGTTTCAAGGTTTTATGCCTGACGGAGAAGGCGTGGCTGATGTGTTTGAGCCTTTGGAAAAGGGGCGTGAATTGTTGGCGCGCATTATGCCTGTGTATCAAAACACTGCCGAACATAACCAAGAAATCCTCGACGGCGGCTATATTCCCGGCTATTTCTGTCCGCCTGCGCAAGATGAGGCAGAAGTGAGACAGACGGGTGAGCGTTTGCTGGAAGGGTTGCGCGAATTTGCCCGCTTTGTTGAAGACGAAGAGCTGATTGCAGCCTTGGCAGCGATTAAACAGATACGTTTGGGTGAGTCTGCGGAAGAGTTTAACGATACTCAGGATTTGTTGGGAGAGGTATTCAGCGAATGGCAGACGAGCAATACAGATGACAACAGCCCCGAACAAGTGTTGTCCGAAGCCTATTATTCCGTAAGTTGTGATTATTACCTGTCCGCCTATCTGCAATACCCGCTTTACCGCACCAAACCTGACAGCGATTTTCTCCGTCCTTATTTTGATTTGTGGAAACAGGGTTACGGCTTTACCTTGGATAAAGACTGTTTGTATTTGTGCAAATAGCTTCCGTTTTTTCAGACGGCCTCAAACATTTTTTACACACCATGATCTACCACCGCATCGCTGTAAACGTGCCGCTTTCAGACGGCCTTTTGACTTATTCCCATTCCGAGCCGCTGCCGCTGGGCGCGCGGGTGCTTGTGCCTTTCCGCAACAAGACCGTGGTCGGGATTGTGTGGGAAACGGATATTGCTCCGGATATGGATGCGGCGCGGATTTTGGGCGTTCAGACGACCTTTTCGGACGAGCCGCCGCTGCCCGAAAGCTGGCGTGATTTGCTCTCGTTTACGTCGCGTTATTACCACTATCCGACGGGGCAGGCAGTGTTTGCCGCGCTGCCGCAGGGTTTGAAGGAAACGCGTGCGGTGGAAATGCCGCAGCCGCCGTTGTTTTATGCGTTGAACGAAGCAGGCAGGGCGCAAACGCCGCCGCCGACGCGGTTCAACAAAAAAGCGGCTTTGTGGGACGCGCTGCTGTTAGGCGGGATGACGATGGCGGCGTTGAAGCAGGTGAACGCGCAGGCGGCGAAATTGATTGAGGATTGGGCGGAGCAGGGTTGGATTGAAACGATGGAAGCGGCGAATCCTATATTAAGGTCGTACCACGGGCAGGCTTCGCACTCTGAATTTGTATTAAATGCCGACCAGCAGAAGGCTTCCGATGAAATTCAGACGGCATTGGGATGCTTCCGGCCGTTTCTGCTATACGGCATCACCGGCAGCGGCAAGACCGAGGTGTATTTCGATGCGATGGCGAAAGTGTTGGCGCAGGGGCGGCAGGTGTTGTTTCTGTTGCCCGAAATCAACCTCACGCCGCAGCTTTTAAAACGGGTGGAAGACCGTTTTGCTGACGTGCCGACTGCCGTGTTGCACAGCCGGATGGCGGCAGGCAGGCGCACGCAGGATTATTTGTGCGCGATGTTGGGGCAGGCGAAATTGGTCATCGGCACGCGGCTGGCGGTGTTCACGCCGATGGATGATGTCGGGCTGATTGTGGTCGATGAGGAACACGACGGCTCGTTCAAGCAGGACAACGAATTGCGCTACCACGCCCGCGATTTGGCGGTGTGGCGGGCGAAGCAGAGCGGCTGCCCCGTCGTGTTGGGTAGCGCCACGCCCAGTTTGGAGAGTTGGCAAAAGGCGCAAAGCGGCGCGTACCGCTTGCTGCAACTGACCGAACGCGCCCATACCGCCGCACAACTGCCGCAAGTGGACATCCTCAACGTAGGCCGTCTGAAACTCGACAACGGCTTCTCGCCGCAAGCCTTACAGCTTTTGAAACAGAATTTTGAAGCAGGCGGCATGTCGCTGGTGTACCTCAACCGGCGCGGCTTTGCACCCGCGCTGTTTTGCGGTGACTGCGGCCATACCTTCGGCTGCCCGAATTGTTCCGCCAAAATGGTGTTGCACCAACGCGCCCGCCAACTGCGCTGCCACCACTGCGACCACCGCGAACCCATCCCGTTCAAATGCCCCGACTGCGGCAACCAAGACCTGACCGCCGTCGGCCACGGCACGCAGCGCGTCGAAGAAACCCTGCGCGCCTTCCTGCCCAAGGCCGCCGTCGTCCGCGTTGATAGGGACAGTACCGCGCACAAAAACGACTGGGCGGATTTGTACCGCCGCATTGCCGACAACGAAATCGATATTCTGGTCGGCACGCAGATGCTTGCCAAAGGCCATGATTTCGCGCGGCTCAACCTCGTTATCGTATTGAACGCCGACGGCAGCCTGTATAGCGCGGACTTTCGCGCGCCGGAAAGGCTGTTCGCCGAGCTGATGCAAGTGTCCGGCAGGGCGGGGCGCGCCGACAAACCCGGCAAGGTGTTGATACAGACCCAACTGCCCGAACATCCCGTCTTCACCGCCGTCAAAGCGCAGGACTACGCCGTGTTTGCCGAAAACGAATTGAACGAGCGGCAAATGTTCGCCATGCCGCCTTTCGGTTTCCAGACCGCCGTCCGCGCCGACGCGCCGCGCGTTGCCGATGCGATGGAATTTCTCAACGCCGCCAAAGAAACCCTGGCCCCGCTTTTGCCTGAAAGCGTCTCCCAGTTCGGTGCCGCCCCGATGCTGATGGTGCGCCTAGCCGAACGCGAACGCGCGCAAATCTTCCTCGAATCGACATCCCGACAGGATTTGCACCGCGCCGTGAGTTTGTGGGTGCAGGTGTTGCAGCAAAACCGCGACGGCAAAATCAGATGGTCGGTGGATGTCGATCCGCAGGAGGCTTGATTATTGGCAATCCGATGCCGTCTGAAAACCGTTTCAGACGGCATTTTTATTCCGGATCGTCTGTAAACGCATTCGCCCGAAAGATCGGTACGAACGTAAAGAGATAAAGCACAAACACGGCAGCGGTCAGAATTGCAGGGAGTGTGATGAAGAATATCGGGTTCACGTTCATTAAAACAGCGCGCGAGACGGCGGCGGCGAAGAGGATGGGAACGGCGATGCGGCAGAGTTTGGGATAATCGAGTTTGGTAAAGCCGCTGTGCCACAGTCCGGCGGTCAGCCACACCATCATCACGCCGCCCATCATGCCGCCGAGGGTAATCAGGTGCAGGGGGGCGGAGGCGGGCAGGTTTTGCAGTTTCACCGCACCTGTCCACAGATAGCCTGCGGCGGCAAAAAGCTGGAGCAGGTAATAGGTGCGGACGTAGTGTTTGCGCAGGAGTTCGTAATGGTGCAGTTCGCGCAGCTTGGCGAGCAGGATGAAGCCGACGGCGAGCGCGGTAAAACCGGCGGTCTGCGCGGGCAGCCAAAGTTCGGCGGCGGCGTGCAGCAGCAGGAAGGTGATGGCGATGTTTTTATAAACGACGTTGGGGATAAATACGGGATCTTTCAGACGGCATTCTTTGAGGGCTTCCGCGCCCAAAAGGACGCTGACACGAACTGACACGAACATGACCGCTGCCATGTTCAGATGCACTTGCGCGCGCAACAGGTTCAAATCGCCGCTTACGGCATAGGCCGTCTGAAAAACGGTGAACGCGGCAAGCAGCATTAAGAGGGCAAAGTTGTCGGTGTTTCGGTCTAGCCAAATCAGCCAGGCGCAGAACAGCAGCAACACCAGCCAATAAGCCGCTACAAAGAATGCGGCAAGTTGCGGTAAAAACGGCAATAAAACAGCCGCAACAAGCAACAACACCGCCATCAAAGTAGCGGCAGGTTTCAGGTTGCCCGAAAAACCTGTCCAGTCCAACAAAGCCGCAGTCAAAAAACCTCCGTATGCCGCCGGCAGCATAAGTTCCAAGAAAATTTGGCGGTGCAGGACAACGGCGGCAGGGCTGATGAAAAACACCAACGCGCCGAGTACGGCAAGCACCGTCGCACCGACGAAAAACGGGCGCATGGGGTGGGTGAAAAATTTATTCATCGCTTGGTTTGATTCTGCATGAAGATGCTTTCGGATTGCTTACATTGGCTCTGGGGAGTTTTAAGCCTGTGTACGTAATGTAATTAGGGTTTACTTACTCTAAAATATAATTAAATTTTTCTTCGAATCCATAATCTTCATCTTGTTTCTTAACTCTTTCTAGAACCTTTACTATTTCAATAAATATATTTTCTAATTGATTTTTTGAGAACATAGCATCTTTCCATACCAAAGTAATCGGTCGTTCTACATTTGTGCTTAATAAATCCCACAGAGCATCAAGATTGTTCCCATAATAATCTTGTATAGAAAATATTTTTGAAATTTGATTATGAAAATCTTGTTCCGTATAAATTTTACTACCGATAATCTCTAATTGCATAAGTTATACTCATATTTCCAAGTTCCAATTTGTATTGCAGAGATATAATAATCAGTTGTTATATATAGCAATCCATTATGGATTTATTGGGCGGACAGATCCGTATCTTTTATCAAACAGGCAAGTCTGCGGCTTGCTTGCCCTCTCCCTAGCCCTCTCCCACGGGGAGAGGGGATTAAACTGTCGAGCCCGAACATTTTCAGGTTTGCCTACCATCCGATTCCCAATCCTGCGCTCTCTAATTTTCAGCAACCTGATTCCCTCTCCCCGTGGGAGAGGGTTAGGGAGAGGGCAACGAACCGCAAGGTTCGTCAGATACTCAAATGCCCTTATCATTCATATTATTGATATTATTGTTTGAATTGTATTATTTTCAATAATAATAAATAATCCTAAACCAATATAAATAACAGCCATTATCCAACGACTAAACTTCTCTACGATTTCACCAACACCTGAAATATTAGCCAATCTTTGTGCTGTATATACTAAAACAAAAATCAATATTAAAAATACAAGAATAGTAACTAATAAGTCGACAAGATCTAAAGTCACAAAGTAAGGAACAAAAAGTCCAATATTATCTGCACCACAACTAGCAACTGTAACCAAAGCAACAATACCGACTAATTTTGACAACCCTTTTTCATCCAATTCTTTTTTAGCTCTTTTTTCGCCCTCACAATCGTCGTAAATAGCAACTTTAATACCTAAGTAAATCGGTATTAAACCTAATAAACCCAACACCCATTTTTCCGGAACATAATTTAAAACAAAAGCTAGAAATAAACTAACTAATATTAAAATTACAGAACCTAAATATTGTCCGATATAAATATCTCGATATTCTTTTCTAGTATTTGCTCTAGCAAAAAATATTAATAGTATTACCAACAAATCTACTGCTGTAGCAATATATAAAACAGCAGCAGTAATCACAGTCGAAAACATAAAGCACCTCATAATGAATCCCCTGCCCCCTTGGCACCACGGCTTTTTCAAAAACCGAATCGCGTTCGAACAACAGATTCGTACCTTCCACCAAAGAGGCAAACCTTCGGCTCGCTTACCCTCTCCCTGGCCCTCTCCCACAGGGAGAGGGGATTAGGCTGTCAAGTCCGAGTATTTTCAGGTTTACCCGCCATCTGATTCTCAATCCTGCGCCCTCTGATTTTCAGAAACCTGTTCCCCTCTCCCTGTGGGAGAGGGTTAGGGAGAGGGCGATTCGTCAGACACTCAAATCCTTATCATTCATAATAATGAATCCCCTGAAACGCCCTTGCCACCACGGTTTCTTCAAAAGCCGAATCGCGTTCGGACAGCGGTGTGGGCAGGGTCATCACGTTTTGCACGTTCATGCCCTTAGTGGAGAGCAGCATGATTTCATGGCTCAGGCGTGCGGCTTCAAAGCGGTCGTGTGTTACCAGCATACACGCCATAGTCTGCCGCTCGATTTTTTCCACCAGCATGGCAACCAAAATATCGCGTAAATCGCGGTCCAAACCGACAAACGGCTCGTCCAGCAAGGCAAGGTCGCAGCCGCACAGCAGCAGGCGCAAAAACGCCACCCGTTTCGCCATACCGCCGGACAATTCGGTCGGATATTTGTTCAAATCGCCCGCAGTCAGCCCGACTTTCGCCGCCAGCGCGATGATTTCGCCTTCATCGGGTTTGTCCATAAAAATCGCGATATTCTGCATCGCGGTCAGGTTTTCCGGCAGGCGGTTTTCCTGAAACAGAAAACCCGTTTTGCGGAAAGTATTGCGTATCGTGCCCGATTTCGGCGTTTCCAAGCCCGCAATCAGCCGCAAAACCGTTGTCTTGCCGCAGCCGCTCGGCCCGAACAAGGCTTTCACTTCGCCGTGTTGCAGGTTCAAACTGAAATCGCGCACGATGGGGTCGCGGAGAATTTCAAAACGCACGTTTTCAAGACAGAGCATCATCTTCTCCACGGCATAAACAAAATTTCCAAAGGCTTGGTAATCAGGTATTCAAACAGCGATACAAACACGATAACCAGCACCACATAAGCCATCACCGTCGAAGTCTCCAGCATCGCCCTCGCGTCCGCAATCCGCGCGCCCACGCCTTCGCTCGCGCCCAAGAGTTCCGCCATAATCACCACCTTCACCCCCATCGCCACCGCCACGCCGATGCTGGAAATCACATAGCCTGTCAGATGCGGGATATACAGATAGCGGATTTTTTTCAGACGGCCTAATTTATAAGCGTCAAACAATTCCTCATGCTGCTTGTTCACGCTCGCCATCCCGACTGCCGCACTCGCAAACGTCAGCGGTGCAACCAACACAATGATGGTAAACAACACGCTCGGATTGCCGAAACCGAACCAAAACAGAGCCATCACCACCCAAATAATCGGCGGCATCGCCAACAAAATCGTAATCACAGGCTTAAGCAACGCCATCGCCGTCTTAAAACTGCCCGCCACCAGCCCCGCCGCCAAGCCCGCTACCAACGCAATCGAAATGCCCACCACCGACCGCCACAGCGAAATCCCGATTTCGTTTTCCTGAAAATGTTTCAATAAATCCAAAGACTTTTGAAACACCTCCACCGGCGCAGGCAGCATAAACTCACCGAACATGGCGCTGCCCCACGCCCACAACGCCACCACCATCATCGCCACGCTCAGACCGGCAAATCCGCTCCAAAGGTAGTCGATGATGTAAAACACCGCAGGCTGCGGTTTGCGGATTTTGTCGGTTTTAATCATGGTTTGGGTGTTAGTTGATGGGGATGGTTTGGGGATGGTGGGTCGTCTGAAAAAATGGTTGATTGGGTTAGACGGAACACCGTAACCCAACGAAACGGTTTGATTTCCCAAATAGTGTTTTTCAGACGACCTTGGTTTGGGATTTCGGGGTTTCGTCGGTTACGACTGCGACCAAACCAACCTAAGATTGCAGAAAAACGGTGCAAGCTATAAATGATTTATAAAAATATTCCTAACTGTTTTTTTGAAGTGGAAGAATTATCAATTTTGTAATCTTGATATAAAGACAAAAAATCTTTTTGAGATTTTAGGGCATCTTTCAAAAGCTTTCGCTTATATAAAGCGCAAAATAACGCTACCGAATACGCCTGACAATTAAGAGATTTTTCAGGATTAAATTCAATATCGCTAAATGCTGAATATTCAAGAAGCTCTTCATGAAATTCTGTATGTTGATTTAAAGCATTAACATATAGCCAATCATAATAGGCTGTAATAGGTTCAGTTCCCCATTCTTTATCTTTTTTTCCATAGGTACGAAAAGCTATTACTCTTCCAGATGATTTTAGTCTAGAGTCTTTTTTTGCTTCTCTTGATGATACTTCAAGCAAATCTAAATATTGAATATCTCCCTCAAAAACTTTACTGCTTTGGAAAACACATTCAACACTTACTTGCTTACCTTTTGTACTTTTAATCATCAGATTAAAAGCACTTAAAGAAATACCTAATTTACTTTTGGATTTGCTCGAAATTTCAAGAATCCTCTCTACTCCTTCAAGTTTTTTAGCTTCTAAATGCAAAGAATCTATAGATTTTTGTTTTTGAGAATCTGATTGGCCTGCAAACCATTTAAAATCTATATTTTTTGTTCTTACCAAAAAATCTCCATCAGTTTTAGAGATAAAAATTGGACGAGTTGCCATATCTAGTATCCTTTAAAACCATTTATTCTTGCAGAATATCTATCACTAAATACATCCCAGTATCTATGTTTGAAAAAAGTCAGCTTACTAAATTTTTCTTTAAAATAATTCACATCTTCATCTGACATTAGAACCGCTCCTAAAATATAATCAGATTCGATCGTATCAAATACTAAAACTTCTGCCTGAACGTCTGTTGGATCTTTTTCCAAAAGATTTTGTCTATTACCATTTGTTTTAAATAATTGTTCTAACGCTTCTTCTCCTTGAAAATTAGAGATAGGAATGGAATTTACATTGCTATTAGCTGCGTTAGTATGGTAAAAGGCACAATCTTTATCTATCAAAACCTGTGCATTTAAAACAATTACAGCCCACTTAACAGAACTATTAGAACAGCGTAAACCATAAAACATGCTACTATTCGGAAATGAAATAGACAGAGACGTTGCGTCTGGCTTCCCATCAATTCGATACCTATCATTAAAAATACCATGAATAGATAAACTGGGATTAGGGTTAAATTCTGCATTATACAAATTAGATCTGGGAATTAATCCATGAGTTAAAATTGACTCAAGATTCTCTAATCTTGTGAAATGACATAAATATTGAATCTGTCTTTCTCGTAATATATTTTCGATTGACATAAAATTTTCCCTTAAATATTAAAAAGATATTCAAACAACCCATCCACATACCCCAAACTCCTATCCCGTTCCCCCAGCAACTCCGTCTGATAAATCTTCATTAACAATTAGGCTTTCCCGCAAACATAGGCTAGATTATGACTCAACTTTTTAGGTAGTCCAAAGATTATGGGGATTTCTACCCAACATCCATGGCAGATAATCCTCTAATAGATTGTCTGAAACATGATAAATCAGCAAGCGTAGATTGGCTCATAACCCAATTTTTCAGGCAATCCGACGGTTTTATTGGTTTAACAACCCAATCCACGGTTACCACCGATCGTCATTCCCGCGCAGGCGGGAATCCAGAGGTTTGACGTTGCTGCAATTTTAAAATATTCCTGCAATATCAGAGACTGGATTCCCGCCTGCGCGGGAATGACGGCTCTTTGTGTACTGTTCTAACTATTATCTGATAGGCCGTCTGAAAAAAGTAGGTCGGATTCAAGAATCCGACCTACGCTGCTGATAATGTCCTTATAGGCCGTCTGAAAATGACAAGTCAGATTTCATGGCTACTCCACTATTTTCAGACGACCTCTCCTCCCTTTAAGCCAAGAAAAACCCGTTATCCGGCAGCTTGCCGCCCAAAAGTTTCGGGTTGAACTGCATCAGGATTTCGTAAAACTTCAAAATCTCGTTCTTCACTTCGCTGCCTTTGGTTACCGTCAGCCGCGCGCCGTCCAAGCCCATGACTAGGGCGGGTTCGGGGGCGGGGAGGTAGTTTTTGCCGATTTTCGCTGCGCTTTGGCGGTTGGCCAGTATCCAGTTGAGCGCGTTTTTCAAATCCTGATGGAAGAGGTCGAACTGCGCTTTGTGCGCGTGGAAATATTCTTCGTTGGCGATGATGCCTGCCATCGGAATCAGCGGTTTGGTGTCAAACGCTTGTCCCCATGCTTTCACCAAATCAAAGCCGCGCACGACGTTTACGCCCATGGTTTTGCCTTTAAGTAGGCTGGCGGTTGCCATCGGTTCAGGCAGGATGGCGGCGTGGTAGTCTTTGCTTAAAAACAGCCCCACCGCTTCGGGCGGCGTGGCTGTGTAAGTGATGCCGACTTTGTGTGCGTCGATTTTCAGTTTTTTCAACAAGGCTTGCAGCACGATGTCAGGCATATCGTTTTTAAACGGCACGAGGATTTTTTTGCCGATCAAATCCTGCGGCGAGGCAATCGCGCTGCCTTTGCACATCAGCTGCGTGATGCCGTTGGTCAAAATATTGACCATGCCGACTTTCTGCCCTTGGTTGCGCAGGTTTACGCCGACATTGCTCGGACTCATCATGACTTTAAATTGTCCGCTTGCTACGCCTGCACGCAGTTGGTCGGGCGAACGCCAGATTTTCAGCGACACGTCCGCCTGTTTCGCCAGTTTACCTTGCAACGCCGCTACGGCAATGGTAACGCTGGGCATCGCCGGTGCGCCGTACACGGTAAATTGCTCTTTACCGGCAGCAAGCAGAGAAGGCGAAACGCCTGCGGCTGCCAGAGCGGCGGTCATTTTTAAGAAATCGCGTCTTTTCAGTTCCATTTTTTATCTCCTAATTCTTAATAAGCCAATGCAGGCATTCTTTCAGACGGCCTGATTTTAAAAAGCCGCATGCAAACTCAACCAATATGTCCTGCCTGGTGCATACACCACGCTGGGCGACAGGGCGAGGACGTGGTCGCCGCTGATGTGTTCGGCGTATTTTTTGTTGAACACGTTGTTCACGCCCAAGCGCAAGCCGTATTTGTCTTTGATGTTTACGCCTGCGTACACATCGGCAACGGTAAAGCCTTTGGCGGCTTCGCGTTTGTCTATGCCCAGACTGCTTGCCGCGTCAAAATCGCCGCGCGTTTGTTTGGCGACAAAGCGTGTCGCCGCGCCGATGTTGTAGCTGCCGTAGGTAAAGTAGTTTTTGTAGTCGGCTTGGACGGCGGCTTCAAACGGACGGATTTGATAGAGAGGTCTGCCGTCGGTTTCGTTGTGTCCGTAGTTGTAGGCGGCTTTGATGCCTGCCGCCCAATGCGGATTGAAGTTGTAACGCGCGTAGGCCTGCGCGGTAAACAATCGTGCGTCCACGTTGCGTGTGATGATGCCGCCGCCTTTGGAAGCCGTGCCGCTTTGTCCGTGTGCGCGGTCAAAAATAATCAGGTCTTTGACTTTGTCCGCCACAAGCGTGCCGCCCACGTTCCAGCCTGCGCCTGCCAACGAGTTCATGTAGCCGTTGTAGTAGTCGTTGCGGCTGTCGGCGGTGAGCTTGATGCGGTTGTGTTTTTCAGTTTTCAGCAGGGGATTGCCTGCGATGGCGGCGGCCGGTTTGGAATTTGTTAATGCGCCGTTCGTACGGTCTTGCACGATGGCGGCAAGCGAGTTGAAGCGTTCGGTGTTGTCGCCGATTCGTTCTAAGTGAGCGAGGGAAACGCTGTATTTTTGCGTTTCAGACGGCGTGAAATCGTATTTGAGTTCGCCCGACAAAGCATGACGGCGCACTTTACCGTTGAAGTCGTAGCCGTAATGGGTTTTCCAGATTTGCTGCGCTGAGGCGAAGGCGAGATTGCGGTTCATCGGATGGGCGGGCTGCACTGTATTTTTGCGAACGTCCGCTTCGTTGAGCTCGTAGCTTAAACCCAAGCCCAGTTTGTGTCGGTCGTCAAACTTGTAAGACAGGGTATCGGCAATGCGCCAGCGGTCGATGTGCACATCGGCGAAACGGTAGCTGTTGAGAAAGTCGCGCATGGGAGTGTGGGCGTTGCGCTTGCCGTTTTGGCTGTCGTTGCGGTAGCTGACGGCAGCGGTGTTGTGGAACTTGCCGAAATCTGCATCGTGTTTGAGCGAGAAGTCGTACACTTTGCGGTCAAGTTCTACGAACACTTTCTGCTGCGTATTGTTTTGACGCAGGGAGTAATTGTCGGCGCGGCGTTTGAGTTTGATTACGGCTGCTTCCGCGCTGACCGTATTGCTTAAATCGGCATTGCCCCAACGTGCGTTGAGTTTGGAGATGTGGCGTTCGGTGTCCAATGCGTCGTTGACGAACTGCGGCTGGCGGTCGTTGTTGATGTCGTCGTGCAGATAAGTGAGACGGTATTCTTGATTTTCAGACGGCACGAAACCGAGTACCAAAGCCTGATTGAAGCGGCTGTATTTCCAATCGGTGTCGCGCCCACCGCCATCTTTGTAGCCGTTTGCCTTGGTGTGATTGAGGTTGGCTACGCCGTATACCTTCGCCCCACGCGCTTGCGTGGTAATGGAGTTGTAAAAGCTTTTGCCGTAAAAACCGCTGTTTGCCTTCAGCGGACGGAAGGCTTGGTCTATGTTTTCAGTAATAAAGTAATAATCGCTGCGGTCGGTGCGGTCGAATTGGTTTTCTGGGAAATAGCCTTGCGCTGCGGTCGGTGCAATCAGTTTGGGAGGGGAGAAGGTTTTGACGGATTGTATTTCTTCAGTATTTGCTAGTTGTTCTGCCCAAGATGGCGCAACGGAAAAAACGGTCATCAAAGCCCATAGGAGCGGATTCGGTTTCATTTTCCAGCCTTTGATAATAATAATTATTTATTATCCTATTAAAAATATTTTAAGTAAACAAGAAAATGATATAAAAACGCCTAGAGCATGATACATCGGTTGAAACTTGATTTTTGGAGCGTTGCGGCAGATTGATTTGGAACTGTTGCCATACTGTCGTTTTTGCAGCGGCTGATAAGAAAGGCTGTATTTTAATAATCCGTTGATTGCAACTATTTGTCAGGGAAAAGAAAATTATTTTTTCGGTTGGGTAGAAACCTATCCTATTAAATACCTTGAAGCCGAGTATGCCTGTCGGCACTATATTAAAACACAGCCTAAAAAAGCGCGAACCAAACGGTTCGCGCTTTTTTCAGACGGCATTAATTATTTTTTGTCGTCTTTTACTTCGGTAAAGTCCGCATCGACCACGTCATCGTCTTTTTGGGATGATGCGTCCGCTTGTGCGCCCTCGCTGGTTTGGGCTTCGGCTTGCGCTTGCGCGTAAACCATTTCGCCCAGTTTTTGGCTGGCTGCACCCAAAGCTTCGGCTTTGGCATCGATGGCGGCTTTGTCGTCGCCTTTCACGGCTTCTTCGGCTTCTTTCAGCGCGGCTTCGATTTTTTCTTTCTCGGCTGCGTCGAGTTTGTCGCCGTAGTCGGTCAAAGATTTTTTCACGGAGTGAATCAGGGCTTCGGCTTGGTTGCGGGAAGCGACCAATTCAGTCAGTTTTTTATCTTCCTCGGCATTGGCTTCGGCATCTTTCACCATGCGTTCGATTTCTTCTTCGCTCAAACCTGAAGAACCTTGGATGGTGATGTTGGCGGCTTTGCCTGTGCCTTTGTCTTTGGCGGAAACGTGCAGGATCCCATTGGCGTCAATGTCGAAGGTTACTTCGATTTGCGGCATGCCGCGCGGTGCGGGTGCGATGTCGCCCAAGTTGAACTGACCCAAAGATTTGTTGGCGGAGGCGCGTTCGCGTTCGCCTTGCAGCACATGGATGGTTACTGCGCTTTGGTTGTCTTCGGCGGTAGAGAACACTTGCGACGCTTTGGTCGGGATGGTGGTGTTCTTCTGAATCAGCTTGGTCATCACGCCGCCCATGGTTTCGATACCCAAAGACAGGGGCGTTACGTCCAGCAGCAATACATCGCTGCGGCCGCCGCTCAATACTTCGCCTTGAATCGCCGCGCCTACGGCAACGGCTTCGTCAGGGTTCACGTCTTTGCGCGGTTCTTTGCCGAAGAAGTCTCTAACGGCTTCTTGTACTTTCGGCATACGGGACTGACCGCCGACCAAAATCACGTCGTCGATGTCGCCGGTGCTCAAGCCGGCATCTTTCAATGCGATTTTGCAAGGTTCGATAGAGCGGGCAATCAGGTCTTCAACCAGGCTCTCGAATTTGGCGCGGGTAATTTTCATCGCCAAGTGTTTCGGACCGGTTGCGTCCATGGTGATGTATGGCAGGTTGATTTCGGTTTGCTGACCGCTGGACAATTCGATTTTGGCTTTTTCGGCAGCTTCTTTCAGGCGTTGCAAAGCCATCACGTCTTGTTTCAAATCAATGCCTTGTTCTTTTTTGAACTCGGCGATGATGTGGTCAATCAAGCGTTGGTCGAAGTCTTCGCCGCCCAAGAAGGTGTCGCCGTTGGTTGCCAAAACTTCAAATTGTTTGTCGCCGTCGAGGTTGGCGATTTCGATGATGGAAATATCGAAAGTGCCGCCGCCCAAGTCATATACGGCTACTTTGCGGTCTTTGTTGTCGCCTTTGTCCATACCGAATGCCAAAGCGGCAGCGGTCGGCTCGTTGATGATGCGTTTTACGTCCAAACCGGCGATGCGGCCTGCGTCTTTAGTCGCTTGACGTTGGCTGTCGTTGAAGTAGGCCGGGACGGTAATCACGGCTTCGGTTACTTTCTCGCCCAAGTAAGCCTCGGCGGCTTCTTTCATTTTACGCAGGACTTCTGCGGAAACTTGCGGCGGGGACAGCTCTTTGCCTTGTGCTTTCACCCACGCATCGCCGTTGTTGGCTTTGATGATTTCAAAAGGCATAGATTCGATGTCGCGTTGGACTTCTTTATCTTCAAATTTATGACCAATCAAACGTTTGGCGGCATAAATAGTGTTTTTAGCGTTGGTTACCGCTTGGCGTTTTGCAGGTGCACCGACGAGGATTTCGCCGCCGTCCAGATAAGCGATGACGGACGGCGTGGTGCGTGCGCCTTCTGCGTTTTCAATGACTTTGGTTTGACCGTTTTCAGAAATGGATACACAAGAGTTGGTTGTACCTAAGTCGATACCGATGACTTTTGCCATGTGGATACTCCTATTTGATTTTGCTTATTTTGCGAAATATGTTGGAACATTTTGTCCCGATGGGCTGTAAATAGGGCGGGCGGCGGGCTGTTTCAAGCCACAGTACGGGTATAAGTATGTAACTTTATGAATATATTGGTTTTATATTTGATTTAATACATTTGGCTCCAATGCATTCCAGCATAATATTTCAAATGGCAGGCAGGTTTATTCATAGACGATGCCGGCGAGCATTTCCTGTTCGTTCAAGTTGCCGTACTCTTTTTCCCAGTCGTGTGAAGACTCGATGATGTCGCATTCTTTGGAAAGGGAGACTTGTTCTGCATCCATATCTTTGGCGTTCAGCATATTGAATTGTTCGCACAGGGATGCGGATAAAGTGATGTCGGGCTGTTTGGCTTCAGAACGGTTTTCTTGGAAGGCAAAGCAGAATGCGGTAAATGCCGTAGTATAGATAAGATATTTGCCGGTTTTCTTCATTTTTCTATCCTTTTTCTGTCAATTCAGGATCAAATCTATGGAAAATCTGAAAAATTATGCATTGAGTAAGAAAAATCATAACTTGAATTTAGTTTATCATAGTTATTCCGTTTTTGGGATAGCTAATGTAAAATATATTTTATGTTTACTTTAGATGATTGAATGAAGGGGAGCGGAAGGATATTTATGGAAACCTTTAAAGACAGACTGGTTTTTTTATGGAAAAGCGAAGCGAAGCAGGCAAAAATCGCATCCGATATTGAAATGACGATTGCGGGCTTCAGCAGGATATGGAATGAAGGCGGTCTGCCGAAGTCTGAAACATTAAAAAAAATCAAGCAGTTGAAGGGGTGTAGTATCGATTGGCTGCTGACGGGGGAGGGTAATCCGTTTCCGGATGAAGCCCCAAAAAAATCCCTTGCTTACGATACCTTGGGCAATGAAGTCGATACGGACGAGTTTGTCTTCGTGCCGAGATATGATATTCGGGCGGCTGCGGGATACGGGCAGTTTGTCGATCATGAGGAACCGGTATTTACAATGGCGTTCAGACGGCATTGGATTGAGAATTATGTTACCCGTGATGTGAAAAACCTGTCTGTAATTTCCGTCAAGGGGGATTCGATGGAGGGGGTTTTGAATGACGGGGATTCGATTTTGGTCAACCATAGCGAGAATACGCCGAAGGACGGACTGTATGTGTTGCGGATTAATGAAAACCTGTTGGTCAAACGCCTGCAAATCGTCCCCGGCGGGATTATCAATGTGATTTCTGCAAACGAGGCTTATCCTGCTTTTGAAATCAATTTGAACGACTTGACCGATGATGTGGAGATTATCGGGCGTGTCGAGTGGTTCGGCAGGACGATTTGAGTTTGGGGCTTGAAATTGCAGGCGGTCAAACTTATCTATTGGAACAATTCCTTTTTCAAAGGCGAAGCCTGCTTGCCTTTGAAGGGGGTTTGAGAGAGAATGCAGAAAATACTATATTAAGGAATAACACCATGTCGGATGAAAGCCCCATTATTTTTACTGACAGCTGCTGTGCCAAAGTTGCCGATTTGATTGCCGAAGAAAACAACCCCGATTTGAAATTGCGGGTTTTTGTCAACGGCGGCGGCTGCTCGGGTTTCCAGTACGGATTTACTTTTGACGAAATCAAAAACGACGACGATTTTGAAATTGAGAAAAACGGTTTGGTCTTTTTGGTCGATCCGATGAGCTATCAATATCTGGTCGGTGCGGAAATCGACTATACGGAAAGTTTGCAGGGTTCGCAATTCGTCATCCGCAATCCCAATGCGGAAACGACCTGCGGTTGCGGATCGTCGTTTTCCGTATGACCGCTTGGTTCGTGTGATGCCGTCTGAACGTTCAGACGGCATTTTTACTTTTGGAAAATATATTATCGGGATGAATTCACATATAATCCGATTGTTTGAAGATGAATCGGGTTTCCCGGAAGGAACGGGCGGAACGGTATCAGGCGTATTTGTTCCCTTATGATTGAGATGAGTAAAGATTACCGAAACGATTTGTACGATGTATATGTTTCCTACCCGCCCCAAGTGGATCGCGGGCTTATCCGGGAGTGCCTTAAGGAGAATCTCGGCGAAGAAAAGGCGGAAGGGTTGATTGCGTCCCTCGATTCCAAACCGCAAGTGCTGGTTGAGGAAAAATGCACTTGGGCGAAACGGGAAGAGTTGCACGATTATTTCAGCTATTTGGGTTTGGATATTATTACCCGGAGATATATGGAGTTGGAAACGGTTGTGCCTCCAGAGGAAGGGGAGGGCGAAGGAGAAGGCGCGGATGGGGAAATGCCCGAATATCTTGAACTTCACGGCGGGCGGGAAGATGATATTTCCGCACCTTCGCAACCCGAGCCGCCGCCCCGCAATATCAAACCGCTGGTTTTCGGGTTGCTGATTGCCTTTTTGGGCTATCTGCTCGGTAAGATTTTTTGATTGTCCGATAAATGCTGTATTCGGGATTTTATATATGAAATGGTTGAAACGCCTGACGGTCATTGTCGGGACTCTTTACCGCTATCGGCTGGCAGGTCTGTGCGCCTCGCTGATGGGTAGCGGTTGGATATGCGCTCTGCTGAAAATGATGCCGCAGTCGTCCAAATTGAAAAACGAACCGCCTGCCGTCCGTCTGCGCCTTGCCTTGGAAAGCCTGGGGGCGATTTTCATCAAGTTCGGGCAGGTTTTGTCCACACGCCCCGATTTGATTCCGCACGATTACGCCGTCGAACTGGCAAAGCTGCAAGACAAAGTGCCGCCTTTTGACGCGCGGCTTTCGCGTGAACAAATCGAAAAATCGTTGGGTCAGCCCATCGAAAAGCTGTATGCGGAATTTGAAACCGAGCCCGTCGCCAGCGCGTCCATCGCCCAAGTACACAAAGCCCGCCTGCATTCGGGCGAACGAGTGGCGGTCAAAGTTTTGCGCCCCAACCTCTTGCCCCTTATCGAACAGGACTTGTCGCTGATGCGTTTCGGCGCGGCTTGGGTCGAACGCTTGTTTTCAGACGGCAAGCGTCTGAAGCCGCGCGAAGTGGTGGCGGAGTTCGACAAATATCTGCACGACGAGTTGGATTTGATGCGCGAAGCCGCCAATGCCGGACAGCTCGGTCGCAATTTCCAAAACAGCAATATGCTGATTGTGCCCAAGGTGTTTTACGACTACTGCACCAGCGACGTGCTGACGATTGAATGGATGGACGGCACGCCGGTATCCGACATCGCCAAACTCAAAGCAGACGGCATCGATTTGCACAAACTTGCCGATTACGGCGTGGAAATCTTTTTCACGCAAGTTTTCCGCGACGGCTTTTTCCACGCGGATATGCACCCCGGCAATATTTTGGTTGCCGCCGACAACCGCTACATCGCCCTCGATTTCGGCATCGTCGGCACGCTGACCGATTACGACAAACGTTATCTCGCCATCAACTTCCTCGCTTTTTTCAACCGCGATTACCACCGTGTCGCCACCGCCCACATCGAATCGGGATGGGTGCCTGCCGATACGCGTGCGGAAGAATTGGAAGCCGCCGTCCGTGCCGTGTGCGAACCGGTGTTCAACAAGCCGATTTCGCAAATTTCCTTCGGCTTGGTACTGATGCGCCTGTTTGAAGTCAGCCGCTGCTTCAATGTCGAAATCCAACCGCAGCTTGTGCTACTGCAAAAAACGCTGCTCAACATCGAAGGTCTGGGCCGACAACTCGATCCCGATTTGGACTTGTGGAAAACCGCCAAACCGTTTTTGGTGAAATGGATGAACGGGCAGGTCGGTCCCAAAGCCCTTTGGCGCAACCTCAAAAACGAAGCCCCCGACTGGGCGCAAATCATCCCTTCATTGCCGCGCAAAATCAATGCCTTGGTCGATGAGGCGCGCCGGCAGGAAATGCGCGATGCCTATATTCATTTGGTTAAAGTGCAGCAGCGGCAAAGCCTGTGGCTGGCGGCGATAGCGTTTGTTTTACTGCTAATCTTGCTTTTGAAATAAGAAATGCCGTCTGAAATAAATTTCAGACGGCATTTTTACGAGTGTTCAGATGATAAAGTCGATTTCGGCAAACTGGATATTTTGATCCATATCCGCCGACGGTGTTTTGGGTGCGCGTGCCACGGGTTTGGCGGGTACGCCGACAACAGTGATGGACGGCGGTACGTCTGAAACCACGACGCTGCCCGCGCCGATTTTGGCATTGCTGCCGATGCGGATATTGCCCAATATTGAGGCGTTTGCGCCGATCATCACGCCGTCGCCGATTTTGGGGTGGCGGTCGCCGCCTTCTTTGCCCGAACCGCCTAAGGTTACGCCGTGTAGAATCGAAATGTTGTTGCCTAAAACGGCAGTCTCGCCGGCAACAAAGCCGGTGGCGTGGTCAAGCATCAGTCCGTATCCGAAACGGGCGGCAGGATGGATGTCCACGCCGAATACTTCGGACATACGGTTTTGCAGGAAATACGCCAGCGTTTTGCGCCCGTCGAGATACAGCCGGTGGTTGATGCGGTGTGCCTGAATCGCGTGGAAGCCTTTGAAATATAAAAGCGGCAGCGAATATTCGTCGCAGGCGGGATCGCGTTCGTAGATGGCTTTTAAGTCTGCTTCGACACATTTGCCGATTTGGGTGTCGCTGCCCAACGCCTGCTGGTAGATTTCAAACAGCGCGCGCACGTCCATAATCGGGCTGCCGAGTTTGCTGGAAAGGTGGTAGGCAAGGACGGAGCCGAGGGACTCATGGCGCAACACGGTTTGGTGCAAAAAACTTGCCAGCATCGGTTCGGCGGCGGCGGCGGCCGCGGTTTCTTCGCGGATGGTGTGCCAGAGGTCGAAACCGTTTGTGTTCAAATGGTTTTTTTTCATAATGGATGCCGTCTGAAAAGCATAAGGTCGGCGGTATCTTACCGTTTATATGGTTTTTGCGGTAGGGTATTCGGAGATAAGTTTGAGATTTTCTGTTTCGTCTTGAAGTTTCTTTCCGGCGTCCTTATATTCAGCGCAATCAGATTTTGATTTCCAATTTGTTTTAAGGGATACGATATGAGCGAACAGACGCAGCAACAGCAAAACAGTGAAGAAGCGGTTGAAAATGTGGGGGCGGTGGAAACCGTCGAGACAGTAGGAAATGCGGACGGTGTGCAGGAACAGGCTGCTGCCGGGTCGGCTTATGAGGATTTGCAGGCGCGGATTGCCGAGCTGGAGGCGCAGTTGAAAGACGAACAACTGCGCGCTTTGGCAAACGAGCAAAACCTGCGCCGCCGCCATCAGCAGGAAATTGCCGATACGCACAAGTTCGCCGGACAGAAGTTTGCCGTGGAAATGTTGCCGGTCAAGGATTATCTGGAAATGGCACTTTTGGATCAAAGCGGCAATTTTGATGCGCTGAAAATGGGCGTGCAGATGACTTTGAACGAGTTGCAGAAAGCATTTGATGCCACGCAAATCAAGGAAATCAATCCTAAAGCGGGCGATAAGCTCGATCCCAATATTCATCAGGCAATGCAGGCGGTGGCAAGCGAGCAGGAACCCAATACCGTGGTCGGTGTGATGAAGAAGGGCTATACCCTGTCTGACCGTGTGTTGCGTCCTGCAATGGTTACGGTGGCACAGAAGGAAGCCTGAAGGCGCCTGGGGAATAATCTGATTTATTTCCTGAAGCGCGTTTTGCGTATAAACCGATTGAAGTAAAGCGGCAATGCCGTCTGAACCCGCCTGTCGGGCTTCAGACGGCATTTTATAGTGGATTAACAAAAATCAGGACAAGGCGACGAAGCCGCAGACAGTACAAATAGTACGACAAGGTGAGGCAACGCCGTACTGGTTTAAATTTAATCCACTATATTTCGGCGTTAACGGTCAACCCGTATGCCGCCTGCCTGTTTTTCTTCATCCAGTTTCTTTTGCAGGGTGTCGCAAGGTGTGTCGCAGTCGCACATTTTTTTCATACCTAAAGCGGTAATGCCGCCGCAACTGCCTTTGATGGTGCGTTTGGAGAAGATATAGCCGACCGCCATGCCGATGATGACCAGCAGGAAGATGCCGAAGGTGAGGAGCAGGGTTTTCATGGTGTTTCCTAATTGGTTTGTGTGTTTAGCGGAGCAGTTTTTCAAATTCGGAAGACATGGCGGTGCGGTAGCCGCCCTTATCCCTGACAATCAGGAAAACGGCGAGTTTTTCTTGTTCTGCCAGCTTTAAGGCTTCGGTTTCGCCTAAAACAAATAATCCTGTGGATAAGCCGTCCGCCGTCATCGCGCTGTCTGCGACAACACTGATGGAGGCGAGGTTGTGGCTGATGGGGCGTTTGTTGTTCGGGTTGATGATGTGGGAGAGGCGTTTGCCGTTTTTATCGACATGGAAAATACGGTAATCGCCGGAAGTGGCAAGAGAACGGTTGTTCAGCGGGACGATGATTTGAGTATTGCCGCCTTGGACGATATTGGGCTGCTCGATACCGATGCGCCACGGTTCGCCGCGCGCGTTTTTGCCTTTGCCGTGCAACTCGCCGCCGATTTCGACCAGATAATTTTGAATGCCGTATTTTTCCAGTTCGCCCGCAACTTTATCGACACCGAAGCCTTTGGCAATCGAAGATAAATCCAAATAGGCCTTGGGGTGGGTTTTGCTCAATGAGTCGTAATCTTTGCCTTGTTTCAGAATGATTTTGTCTATGCCCGTATAAGATGCCGCCTGTTTGATTTGTTCCGGCGACGGTTCACGGGTAACGGATTTGTCGGGGCCGAATCCCCAAAGGTTGACCAAAGGGCCGACGGTTACGTCCAGTGCGCCGTGCGTCAGGCGGTTCAGGCGGACGGCTTCGGCAGTAACGTGTGCGAAGTCGCTTGAAATGCGGAGGGGTTTGCCGGCTGTGTGTTGGTTGAACCGGCTGATTTCGGAATCAGGCTGATAGGTGGACATCTGCCGGTTGACTTCTTTAAGCGCGTTATCGATGCGCTTTTGTATTTCGGCGGGGGAGGGGAGTTTGTCTCGATTATTTGAAAGGTATTTGACGGTATAGGTCGTACCCATCGTTTCGCCTTGAAGGGTAACGGTTTGCGCGGTTTGTTCCGAACAGGCGTTCAGGAAGATGAAACCCAGGGCAAATATCAAGGCGCGGATAAGGTTCGGCAGGCGTGTTTCAGACGGCATAGTGTTTGACGGTTTTGGCAAATGGCTTGAATTATATCGCAAAACGACCGGTATGTTTCTATGCCGATGCCGTCTGAAGGGTGTTCAGACGGCATTAGCATGGAAAAAGGAAGAAACCGAAGTTTCTTCCTTTTGTATTTGAAGCCGAATACTCAACCGCCGAAATCGTCCAAGAGGATGTTTTCGTCTTCCACGCCCAAGTCTTTGAGCATTTTGATGACGGACTGGTTCATAATCGGCGGGCCGCACATATAAAATTCGCAGTCTTCCGGCGCTTCGTGGTTTTTCAGATGGTTTTCGTAAACCACGTTGTGAATGAAGCCCGTGTAGCCGTCCCAGTTGTCTTCAGGCAGCGGGTCGGATAGGGCGACGTGCCACGTGAAGTTCGGGAATTCTGCCGCGAGTTGGTCGAAGTCTTCAACATAGAACATCTCGCGTTTGGAACGTGCACCATACCAGAAGGTGATTTTGCGTTTGGAGTTCAAACGTTTCAACTGGTCGAAAATGTGGGAGCGCATCGGCGCCATACCTGCACCGCCGCCGATAAATACCATTTCGGCATCGGTGTCTTTGGCGAAAAATTCGCCGAACGGGCCGGAGATGGTTACTTTGTCGCCGGGTTTGAGCGACCAAATGTAGGACGACATTTGTCCCGGGGGCGCATCGGGTACGCGCGGCGGCGGCGTGGCGATACGCACGTTCAGCATAATGATGCCTTTTTCTTCAGGGTATGAAGCCATAGAGTAGGCGCGCAAAATCGGCTCGTCCACTTTGGAAACATATTGCCACAGATTGTATTTGTCCCAGTCTTCGTGATATTCCTTAGGAATGTCAAAGTCTTTGTAGGCAACAGTGTGAGGAGGAGCTTCAATTTGAATGTAACCGCCGGCGCGGAAGGGGACTTCTTCGCCTTCAGGAATGGCAAGCTTGAGTTCTTTAATGAACGTGGCTTTGTTGTCATTGGAGATGACGGTGCATTCCCATTTTTTCACGCCGAACACTTCTTCGGGTACCTCAATGTCCATATCGGTTTTGACGTTGACCTGACAAGACAGACGGCAGCCTTCGCGTGCTTCGCGTTTGCTGATGTGGGACAGCTCGGTCGGCAGGATGTCGCCGCCGCCGCTTTTTACGACGACGCGGCATTGTCCGCACGAGCCGCCGCCACCACAGGCGGAAGGAACAAAAATACCTTGGCTGGCAAGCGCGCCCAAGAGTTTGCCGCCGGCGGGCATCATCAGCTCTTTTTCGTTATTGACTTTGATGGTGATGTCGCCTTCGCTCACCAACTTGGATTTGGCAAACAGAATCATCAGTGCCAAAGCCAAGACGATGACGGTAAACATCACAATACCTAAAATAATCTCCATACCGGTCCCTTTCTTATAACTGGATGCCGGAGAACGACATAAACGCCATCGCCATCAGGCCAGCGGCGATAAAGGTAATGCCCAAGCCTTTGAGGCCTTTGGGAGCGTCCGAATATTTCATTTTTTCGGTAATGCCCGCCAAAGCGACAATCGCCAACATCCAGCCCAAACCCGCGCCGAAACCGTATACAACGGACTCGCCGAAGTTGTATTCGCGTTGCGCCATAAACGATACGGCACCGAAAATCGCGCAGTTTACGGTAATCAGAGGCAGGTAGATACCCAATGCGTTGTAGAGGGCAGGGACGAATTTGTCCAAGAACATTTCCAAAATCTGCACCAAAGCGGCAATCACGCCGATGAAGGTGATGAATTTCAGGAAGGTCAAATCCACGCCTTCAACCAGCGCACCGTCTTTCAGCAGCGAATAAACGAGTTGGTTGGCAGGGACGGACAGGCCGAGTACGAAAGTGACGGCAACGCCCAAACCGAATGCAGTGGATACTTTTTTAGATACCGCCAAAAACGTACACATCCCCAAGAAGAAGGACAGTGCCATGTTTTCCAGAAAGACGGATTTTACAAAGAGGCTTAAGTAATGTTCCATGTGTTATTTCTCCGCCTGTTCAGGTTTCCAAGTGCGCAGACCCCATACCAAGAAACCGATGATGAAGAACGCGCTGGGAGCGAGCAGGAACAAGCCGTTGGTTTGATACCAGCCGCCATCTTGTACGGTTTGGAAAATGGTGTAGCCAAAGAGCTTACCTGAGCCGATCAATTCGCGGATGGTTGCGATGATGATCAACATCATGCCGTAACCTGCGCCGTTACCGATGCCGTCAACCAAGCTTTCCAGCGGCGGCTCTTTCATGGCGAATGCTTCGGCACGGCCCATCACGATACAGTTGGTAATAATCAGGCCGACAAATACGGAGAGCTGTTTGGACAGCTCATAGGCAAAGGCCTGAAGCAGTTGGTCAACCAGCGTTACCAAAGAGGCAACAATCGCCATTTGCACAATAATACGGATGCTGTTGGGGATGTAGTTGCGTACCAAAGAAATGAAAAAGCTGGAAAAACCAGTTACCAAACTCACGGAAATACCCATCACGATGGCCGTCTGAAGCTTGGTGGTAACCGCCAAAGCCGAACAAATACCCAAAACCTGCAAGGCAATCGGGTTGTTGTCGATAAAGGGTGAAAACATCAAATATTTCAAGCGTTTCATGTCAGCCATTATTGTGCTCCTGCTGATTTCAATTTGTTCAGGTAGGGGATATAGCCGTTTTCGCCGAACCAGTAGGCGAACGAACCTTGCACGCCTTTGGATGTCAGCGACGCGCCGGAGAGGGCATCTACGCCGTGTTCTTTGTCCGAACCCGCGCCTTTGCCGACGTGCAGGGCGAGTTTGCCTTGTCCGTCAAAGAGTTTTTTGCCGACGAATTTTTGCTGCCACAACGGATTGCCGATTTCGCCGCCCAAGCCCGGGGTTTCGCCTTGTTCGTAGTAGGTAATGCCGTTGATGGTGTTGCCGTCGGGTTGAATGGCGACAAAGCCGTACATGACCGACCACAAACCGTTGCCGTGCATCGGCAGGATGATTTGCCCGATTTTGCCGTCTTCGCCTTTTACCAAATAAACCTCAGTGTATTTGGCACGGCTTTTGATGCCTGCCAAATCGTCTTCGGGTTTGATGCGGATGCTTTGCGCGGGGTCTTTGCCTGCGATGCGCGCGCTGAAGTCTTTCGGCGCGTCTTTCACATATTCGCCGGTCGCCAAATCGACCACGCGTTGCTCGATACGCTCGGCAAAGGTTTTGCCGATGTCGGTGTTTTTATCCATCAAACCGGCTACACTCAAAATATAGCCTTGTTTGTCTTGAAGTTTTTGTTTTTCTTGGATGGGTTTCAAGCCGACGACCGCACCGGCAACGATGACCGAGCAAATCAGGCTGACCGCCAACACGACAATCAGCGTGCCGCTGAAGCTGTCTTTATCGAATTTCTTAGCCATTGCTGCGCGCCTTTCTGCGTTTGATGTTCGCTTGTGCGACGAAATAGTCGAAAATCGGGGCAAACAGGTTGGCAAACAGAATCGCCAACATCATGCCTTCGGGGTAAGCAGGGTTAACCACGCGGATTAACACGCACATCACGCCAATCAGCGCGCCGTACCACCATTTGCCGACATTGGTAAAGGAAGCGGAAACGGGGTCGGTCGCCATAAACAGCATACCGATGGCGAAGCCGCCGATGACCAGATGCCAGTACCAAGGCATAGCAAACATAGCGTTGGTGTCCGAACCGATGACGTTAAACAGCGAAGACATCGCAATCATACCGATCATCACGCCGGCAATAATGCGCCAAGAAGCGATGCGGGCAAACACGATAAACGCGCCGCCGATTAAGAGTGCCAAAGTGGAGACTTCGCCGATTGAGCCGGGCACATTACCGATAAACGCATCCATCCAAGTGATGGATTTACCGGTAACGGCATTTTGCAGGCCGTCTGCACCGTGTGCCGCCCATTGAGCGAGCGCGGTTGCGCCGGAATAGCCGTCAACTGCCGTCCAAACGGTGTCACCGGTAATATTGGCAGGGTAGGCGAAGAACAAGAAGGCACGGCCTGCCAGCGCAGGGTTCATAAAGTTTTTACCCGTACCGCCGAATACCTCTTTCGCAACCACCACGCCGAAGGTAATACCCAAGGCGGCCTGCCACAGCGGCAGGGTAGGCGGAACGATTAAGGCGAACAAAATCGAAGTCACGAAGAAACCTTCGTTGATTTCGTGTTTGCGCACGGTGGCGAACAAGACTTCCCAAAAACCGCCGACGATAAATACGGTCGCGTAAATCGGCAGGAAGTAAATCGCGCCGAACAGCATTTTGCCCAACACACCCGCTTCAGACGACATATTGATGCCCAAAGCGTTGGCAAGGGCGTAATGCCAGTCGTTGGCGATGTTTTGTTGCAGCAAATCAGGCGTTAACGCACCGAATGCCTGTACGCCGACGTTGTACATACCGTAAAACATGGCAGGGAACAAAGCCAGCCACACCAAAATCATCATGCGTTTGGAGTCGAGCGCGTCGCGGACGTGCGCCGCTTTGCGCGTTACCGCACCGGATGTGTAGAAAATCGTCGCCGCAGCTTCGTAGAGGGCATACCATTTTTCATGTTTGCCGCCCGGCAGGAAGTGCGGTTCGATTTTTTCAAGAAAATGTTTCAAGCCCATAATCAGCCTTCCTTCTCAATGGTTTCCAGCACCTTGCGCAACAGCGGGCCGTATTCGTATTTGCCCGGGCAGACGAAGCTGCACAAAGCGAGGTCTTCTTCGTCCAATTCCAAGCAACCCAAAGCCTGCGCGCTGTCGGTATCGCCGACGATTAAATCGCGCAAAAGCAGGGTGGGCAGGATGTCCAGCGGCATCACGCGCTCGTAAGTGCCGATGGGGACCATGGCGCGGTCGCCGCCGTTGACGGCTGTCGTGAACTTGAAGAGTTTGTTTTTCAGGAAATGGCCGAGGGTCGTCCGCGTGATGGAGTATTTGTCCGGCTGCGGCGCAACCCAGCCGAATAGCTCTTTGCTGCGGCCTTCTTCGATAACGGAAATCTGATTGTGGTAGCGTCCCAAATAATCGTGCGCGCCTTGTGCAATCGCGCCGTTTAATACCGAGCCGGAAATCACACGGTTGTCTGCATTAACCAATTCGCCGGCGGTAATTTGCGATACTTTTGCGCCCAAAACGGTACGCAAGAGGCGCGGTTTGTTGACTTGGGAGCCTCCCAAGGCAATCACGCGCTCGGTGTTCAGACGGCCTGTAGTAAACAAACGTCCGATGGCAATCACATCTTGATAATTGATGGTCCAAACGGTTTTATTCGCGCCGACTGGCTTGATGAAATGAATGTGCGTACCGCTCAAACCCGCGGGATGCGGACCGCCGAATTCATGTGTTTCAATATTGGCAGCGTTTGCAGACGGCACGTCTGCGCCTGCTGCTTTACACACATGGATTTTACGCTCGGTCAGGCGGCTCAATACCAACAGGCCGTGTTTGAAGTCTTCGGCGGCTTCTTTGATGATGACCGTAGGATCGGCAGCCAGAGGATTGGTGTCCATCGCATTGACGAAGATGGCGAACGGCTCGGCATCGACAGCAGGAATTTTGCTGAACGGACGGGTACGCAGCGCAGTCCACAAACCGGATTGAATCAGGTTGCGGCGCACTTCTTCGTTGCTCAATTTTGCCAACGCTTCAGGTGCGTAGCGTTCGAACTCGATTTCGTCGTTGCCTTCAACGGCAATCACGACTGACTGAAGTACGCGCTTTTCGCCACGGTGAATCGCGGCGATTTTGCCTGAAGCCGGCGCGGTAAATACTACGCCCGGATTCTTTTTGTCTTCAAACAGCACTTGGCCTTTTTTGACGGCTTCGCCTTCCTTGATTTTCATCGAGGGGCGCATGCCGACATATTCTTCGCCAAGCAACGCGACTTCGGTGATGGCCGGCCCGTCATAAATGACTTGCTCCGGTCTGCCCGCGATGGGCAGGTCTAGACCTTTTTTGATTTTAATCATAGATTTGCATTACTTGTGATGGTTAAGGTAATAACGGCGTGTTTTGATACGGTGTCGCGGGGCATCAAAAGCATTGAATAAATTAATGTAGCAAAGTGTTAGATTTTATCAGGAATTGTACCTGTTTGTCAGATTTGCCGCTTTTTTCCTTGCGGAAGCCGTTTTTAATTGTCGGAAGGGAGAAATATCGATTTGATTATGCTGAAATTTAAAATGCCGTCTGAAGGTTCAGACGGCATGGCGTTTACAGCAGTTTGAAAACGAAAAAGACAAGGGTGTGGATGATGAAGACAGGAATCAGAAAACCCGCCGACCACATCATATAACCGAAAAACGAGGGCATCGGTACGCCGCGCTGTTCGGCAATGGCTTTGACCATGAAGTTCGGCGCGTTGCCGATGTAGGTCAGTGCACCCATAAATACCGAACCCATAGAGACGGCCAGCAGGGTATGGAACAGGGGACCCGTCATCAAGGCTTGGGCATCGCCGCCCGCCATATTGAAAAACACGAGATAAGTGGGCGCATTATCCAAGAATGCCGACAATATGCCGCTCATCCAGAAATACATTGTATTAATCGGATGACCTGCTGTATCGTGAACCAGCGATACCACCCCGCCCAGCGCGCCTGCCTCGCCTGCTTTCAGAATGCTCAGGACGGGGAAGATGGTGATGAAGATGCCGAGGAAGAGTTTGCCCACTTCGGCGATGGGTTCAAAGTTGAATTCGTTGCCTGCGCGGACTTGTTTGGGCGTGATTGCCATAGATACGGCGGTCAATACAATCAGGATGACATCGCGGACGAGGTTTTGCAGGGCGTAACGGCTGCCGAGGATTTCAAATCCCGAGTGTTCGGGTTTCCAAAGGCCGGACATTAGAACCGCGCCGACCACGCCCGTCAGCAGGAGAAAATTCCATTTTCCGAAGATGGCGATTTTTTCGGGTTTTTCCTGTTGTGCCGGAGTATCTTGTGCAATGCTTTCCTGTTTGAAGAGACGGTTGTCGATGAAATAGAAGGCGGTCAACAGGACAGCGGTGCTGATCAGGACAGGGGCGAGCATATGCTTGACCGTCCACATGAAATCTACACCCTTAAGAAAGCCGAGGAAGAGTGGGGGGTCGCCCAAAGGGGTCAGGCCGCCGCCGATGTTTGCAACCAAGAAAATGAAGAAGATGACGATGTGCACGCGGTGGGCACGGGTTTGATTGGCTTTCAGCAAAGGGCGGATCATCAGCATTGCCGCGCCGGTCGTACCCATAATTGAAGCCAGTGCCGTGCCGACGGCAAGCAGGGCGGTGTTGAGCTTGGGTGTGCCGTTCAAGTCGCCCCAAACTAAAATGCCGCCTGAAATGGTGTACAGGGCAAGCAGCAGCAGGATGAAGGGGATGTATTCTTCAACGAGTGCGTGTGCGACGGTATGGATACCGGCGGACGCGCCAAAAACCAAACTGAACGGGATGAGGAACAGCAATGTCCAAAAGGCGGTAATTTTGCCGTAATGGTAATGCCAGGTATGAGAAAAAAACAAGGGGCCCAATGCGATAGACAGCAAAATCAGGGCAAAGGGCAGACCCCACAGCAGGTTTAGGTTTGCGCCGTCCAAATCTGCGGCGTAAACCGATGCCGGGAAAAGCATTAGTGAAAACAGGGGTAGGTGGCGCATCGTGTTTCCTCGATTCAAGCACTGCCTTGCGCGGCGCGCGGGAGTGATACAGGCTTCGTGCCGCCCGGACATAGGCGGACTGTGCTGCCTGTTTGTTTTTGAAAAAAGTTTTCCGATTGATTGTAAAGTAAATAATCAGGATAAACCAGTTTCCCAAACCGGAAGGCGGCGGGAAGGCGGATTGCCGTGTTTGGGAATATATGTTCTTTTTGATAAATAATTTTATTTAAAACAAAGAAATATATATCTTTAATAAATAATCTATCAAAAACGAAAAATGAATTTATTTTAACATATATTTGCAATGAAGCAGGTTTGCCCCGTCCGTTTGTTTGCCCTTATCCCTTTCAGACGGCATTCAAGATTCGGGCCTGCGCCACATCCATATGGCGACAAGGGAACAGAAAACCGATGAAATTGCGCCTACCCACCAGCGTTGGGGGAACTGCCAAAACATCATCAGGCAGGATGCGGTCATCATGCTGATGGCGAAAATCTTGGCTTTGCGCGGTACTGCGCCGTTTTGTTCCCAGTTATGAACCATCGGGCCGAAATAGCGGTGGCGGTGCAGCCAGCAGTGAAAACGCGGGGATGCCTTTGCCCAGCAGGCGGCGGAGAGCAGTACGAACGGCGTGGTCGGCAACAGTGGCAAAAAAATGCCGATTATCCCCAGCAGCAGGGAAATGCAGCCGCAGGCAATCAACAGGTAGCGTATCATTTTTCACCCTGCTGTTTATTGCGGGTAAACGGACATTGCGAAATCCCCAGTTTTTCCCAACCTTCATGCCCCATTTTTTCCAGCAGGGCGATATTGCGTTCGAATATTGCCGAAGCGTCGGGAAAGGCTTGCGCAGCTTTGGCAATGCTGTCTTCGCGGATAAGGTGCAGCGTCGGATAGGGAGAACGGTTGGTATAGTTGCCGATGTCGTCGGGTTCGGTATTCTGAAAGCGGAATTGGGGATGGAACGGCGCGATTTGGATGATGCCTTCCAAGCCGTTTTCGACAACGGCGGCATCGGCAATGTCGAGCATATCGTTGAATACGTCGAAATCGGGGAATAGGGTCGGGTGAACCAGCAGGGTGGTTTCCAGTTCGGTGGCGGACGTATTGCCCAGTCGCTGCAGTTCTTCGTCCAAGTCTTCCAAAAAACCGTCAAGGTGTTTGGCTTCGCTGATCGCGATGCGGACAAGGTTTTTAACGTGGGGGGCTTTGGCAAAGGGACACAGGTTCAGACCGATGACGGCTTTTTCCAACCATTGTCCGGTGTGTTCGGCAACAGCATCTTTATTTTCGGAAGTATTGATATTCATTATTGTCATGTAAATGTGTTTGCAGATTGCACGTGCGGGAAAATCGGGAAGGGCACTATTCCTTCAGCAGGTGGTTGAGCGGCAGGGAGGTGGTGTGTTTGATTTCTTTTAAAACAAAGCTCGATTGCGCATCCTGTACGCCGTGGTGGGACAGGAGCGTATCCAAAACAAAATGGGAAAACGCGTTCATATCGGTAAAAAATGCCTGAAGCAGGTAGTCGGTTTCCCCTGTCAGGGCGAAGCAGCTCAAGACTTCCGGCCATTTTCGAACCGATGCGGCAAAGTCTTCCCGCGCGTCTTTTGCTTTGCTGATGGAAACGCGGATAAATGCCTGAAGCCCCAGATTAACGGATTCCGGAGACAGCAGCGCGGCATATTGGCGGACGATGCCGGCATCTTCCAACTGCTTCAGACGGCGCAGGCACGGAGAAGGCGAAAGTGCGACACGTTCGGACAGTTCGACATTGGTCAGCCTGCCGTTTTCCTGGAGAACCTGTAAGATTTTAATATCGGTTTTGTCTAAAGTGAGTTGGGGCATATTTGCGTTCCGTTTTAAGGAATCCGGATTGTCTGTCCGTATGTTTGCGGCAATCCGCACAGATGGAGGTCATATTAACATATAAAAAGTTATACCGTCATCCGGGACAAATTTTGTTTTCGGAAAATCATGTGGAAACAGAGGCGGTCGGTTTGCATCTCTTTAAGACGGCTTGCCCAAACCGCCGATTCAAGACATAATCGGGAAATGTGCAGGAGAGAGCTACACCCGATTACGCGTAGCCGCCGAAGGCGCAGATGCCCTTAAATCGCTCAGGCAACAGGGACTGCACATTGAAATAAAACATCTGGAGAGCGGCGTTTCCCAAAGATACGCCCACCGAAGGGGAGAAGGCCGTCTGAACCACCATTCAGACAACCGCGCAAAGCAGTGAGCAGACTGGTTTGCCATCCAGCGGATACGGCCGAAAATCTCAGGTTCAAGGACAGATAGGGTCATCCGCGCACAGGTGCGCGGGCGGCATCTGAACAAAAAATCCAGAGAAACTTGAGAATGACTGCTCTGAAAACCACCCCGTTTCACCAAGCCCATCAAGATGCAGGCGCGAAGCTGGTCGATTTTGCCGGCTGGGAGCTGCCCATCCATTATGGTTCGCAAATCGCCGAACACGAAGCCGTGCGCACCGACGCAGGCATGTTCGACGTATCCCATATGCTCGTTACCGACGTCGCCGGAGCGAACGCCAAAGCCTTTTTCCGCAAACTGATTGCCAACGACGTTGCCAAACTCGCCTTCGTCGGCAAAGCCCTTTATTCCGCGCTGCTCAACGACAACGGTGGTGTGATTGACGACTTGATCGTTTACCGCACCAACGAAGCCGAAACCCAATACCGCATCGTATCCAACGGCGCGACCCGCGAGAAAGACACGGCGCAATTCCACAAAGTTGGACAAGAGTTCGGCGTTGCCTTCAATCCACGCTACGACCTCGGCATGCTTGCCGTGCAAGGTCCTAAAGCCATCGAAAAACTCCTGACCGTCAAACCTGAATGGGCGGACGTCGTCAATAATCTCAAACCGTTCCAAGGCGCGGATTTGGGCAACGACTGGTTTGTTGCCCGCACCGGCTACACCGGCGAAGACGGCGTGGAAGTCATCCTGCCCGGCACCGAAGCCGTTGCATTCTTCAAAGCCCTGCAACAAGCCGGCGTACAGCCCTGCGGCCTCGGCGCACGCGACACCCTGCGCATGGAAGCCGGCATGAACCTCTACGGCAACGATATGGACGACGACACCAGCCCGCTCGAAGCAGGCATGGGCTGGACGGTTGATTTGAAAGACGAAAGCCGCGACTTCGTCGGCAAAGCCGCCTTGCTGGCATTGAAAGAAAAAGGCGTTGCCGTCAAACAAGTCGGTTTGCTGCTCAACAAAGGCGGCATCCTGCGCGCGCATATGGAAGTGTTGACCGACAAAGGCAAAGGCGAAACCACCAGCGGCGTATTCTCGCCCAGCCTGAAACAATCCATCGCCATCGCGCGCGTACCGAAAGATTTTGACGGCGATACCGCCAAAGTGCTGATTCGCGGCAAAGAAGCGGACGTGCGCGTACTGAAGCTGCCGTTCGTCCGCAACGGTCAAAAACAGTTTGATTAATATCGGTTCAGACGGCATTTTCATTTCATATGCCGTCTGAAAGCAGGTTTTAAGGAATTGTTGTTCCCTATGAAAGCAACCTTTGGCAGTTTATTGTTGTTATTGATGTTATCGGCCTGCGCTTCGTCTGCCGACGAGCGCGGATTGATGTTTTTCGATACAGAAGGAAAATCCCATACTGCAATATTTATGAAAATCGTTGGCGGCAATGGAAAGATTGCCGGCGAGGTGGTGATAGACGGGGAATATGCTCTTGATATTGTCCGCATGAATGATGATTTGAGTATTGCCGTGCAAGATAATAAGGGTAGAAGCCGTGCTTCCGACCTGAAATCATTGTCGCAAGCGAAATCATTTACCCTGTTTGCGTTCAGCCGTTATGCGGGCACAGTTGAAGTGGATGAAGTATCGGCTGTTGCAGGCATTTGTGCAGATTACCGCAGCAAAGGTCTGAAGGTTGCCGTTGCAGACAATATGAGGTCCAAACAAGAAATCGTTGTATTCCGTGCAAGCGGCGTAATGGCAAGTAACAAGCGCAAGATAAACGAAGCGTATTTGGATTATTCTGCCTCCCCTAAACTTCCTTCCGCCCAAAAGCAAGAATTGGAACAAGATAAAAACAATATGATTGCCGTCCATTACGGACGCTTGGAAGAATTAATCGCACGAGGTATCTGCGCACGCTAAGCTGAGCAGATGCCGTCTGAAAATAACCCCCTACCAATGGAGAATCAAACCATGAGCAATAACATCCCGGTCGAACTGAAATATGTTGCCAGCCATGAATGGCTGCGCCTTGAAGAAGACGGTACGATTACCGTCGGCATTACCCACCACGCGCAAGAGCTGTTGGGCGACATCGTGTTTGTCGAGCTGCCTGAAGTCGGCGCAAACCTTGCCGCTGAAGAGCAAGCCGGTGTGGTTGAGTCTGTAAAAGCCGCATCTGACGTGTACGCGCCGATTGCGGGCGAAGTCGTTGCCGTCAACGATGACTTACCCAGTGCACCTGAAACTGCCAACAGCGACCCTTATGGCGCAGGCTGGTTATTCAAAATCAAACCTGCCAATCCTGCCGATTACGACGGTCTGCTGACTGCCGAACAATACGCGGGCGAAGTGGATTAAATTCCTATCCTGATAATAGGATGCCTTATTTAAGGAACTGCACTTTCAGACGGCAAGGATGCGTTTGGAAGTGCAGTTTTTGTCTGTGTCTTCAAGGTCAGTTAGGCTATAATAACGGCCTATATTCATCTTTACCGATTTTTTCATGCAACTTACCGCTGTCGGACTCAATCATCAAACCGCACCTTTAAGCATACGGGAAAAGCTGGCGTTTGCCGCGGCCTGCCTGCCCGAAGCCGTCCGCAATCTTGCCCGAAGCAATGCGGCAACGGAGGCGGTAATCCTTTCTACCTGCAACCGCACCGAGCTTTACTGTGTCGGCGATTCGGAAGAAATCATCCGTTGGCTCGCAGACTACCACAGCCTTCCCATAGAAGAAATCAGCCCCTACCTTTATACTTTGGGGATGCAGGAGACTGTGCGCCATGCTTTCCGCGTTGCCTGCGGCTTGGATTCGATGGTGTTGGGCGAGCCGCAGATTTTAGGACAGATTAAGGATGCGGTCAGAGTTGCTCAAGAGCAGGAAAGTATGGGTAAGAAACTCAATGCCCTGTTCCAAAAAACCTTTTCCGTTGCTAAAGAAATCCGTACCGATACCGCTGTCGGCGAAAACTCGGTTTCGATGGCTTCCGCGTCCGTCAAGTTGGCGGAACAGATTTTTCCCGACATCGGCGATTTGAACGTATTGTTTATCGGCGCAGGCGAAATGATCGAGCTGGTTGCCACTTATTTTGCCGCTAAAAATCCCCGGCTGATGACGGTTGCCAACCGGACGTTGGCGCGTGCGCAGGAGTTGTGCGACAAGCTCGGTGTCAACGCCGAACCGTGCCTGCTGTCCGATCTGCCTGTTATTCTGCACGATTACGACGTGGTGGTTTCTTCAACGGCAAGCCAGCTCCCCATTGTCGGCAAAGGCATGGTGGAGCGCGCATTGAAACAAAGGCAGAGTATGCCGCTGTTCATGCTTGATTTGGCAGTGCCGCGCGACATTGAAGCGGAAGTCGGCGATTTGAATGATGCCTATCTTTATACTGTGGACGATATGGTCAATATCGTCCAAAGCGGTAAGGAGGCAAGGCAGAAGGCTGCTGCCGCCGCCGAAGCACTGGTGTCTGAGAAGGTTGTCGAATTTGTCAGGCAGCAACAGGGCAGGCAGAGTGTCCCGTTAATTAGGGCATTGAGGGATGAGGGAGAGAAAGCGCGCAAACAGGTCTTGGAAAATGCGATGAAACAGCTTGCCAAAGGCGCAACGGCAGAAGAGGTTTTGGAACGACTGTCCGTCCAACTGACCAACAAGCTGCTGCATTCGCCAACTCAAACCTTGAATAAGGCGGGGGAAGAAGATAAAGATTTGGTTCACGCCGTCGCGCAGATTTATCATTTGGACAAATAACGGTGCACCGGAAAAGGATGCCGTCTGAAGGGGTTTCAGACGGCATATTTTTGTGCTGTCTGACAACATCGTGAAATCCCACATTATATCGATGTAATCACAAAGTATTATCCCGTATGCGGATTGGTTTTAAGATTTGTAAATTTGATTTGCATCAAAAAATCGCTGATAGATGATTCATATAATATCAATATTAAAGAGTATCGGTATATCGGGGATAGCTATGTCCTGTTTTTCAATCCGGCGTATGTCTGCGTTTCGGGCGCGGATAACGGCGTTTTTTGCCGCCTTTGTCTTTTTGACGGCGGCACTGCCCGCTTATGCGGAGCGTCTGCCTGATTTTCTGGCGAAAATACAGCCTTCGGAAATCTTTCCGGGGGCGGACCGTTACGGCAAGCCGGAAGGCAAGCCTATGGTCGCCCGCGTTTACAAAGGCGACGAGCAGCTCGGTTTGGTCTATATTACAACCGATGTGGTTAATACGCGCGGTTATTCGAGCAAACCGATCGATACGCTGATGGCGTTGGCAAACGACGGCACGATAGCCGGGGCGAAACTGGTCGACCATCACGAACCGATTATGCTGATCGGTATTCCCCAGTCGCGCGTGGACAAATTCATCGACAAATATATCGGTCTGAACTTTATTAAAAATCCGCCGACTCCGGGCGTGGCGCCGGGCGACATTATCAGCGGTGCGACTGTTACGCTGATGGTGATTAACGACAGCATCCAGCGTTCGTACAAGGTCATTGCCAACCAATACCGTCTGGGTTCGGATAAGGCCCTTCAGACGGCATCCGCTTCCGATGTTCAGGAAGCCGCGCCTGCGGCAGAAACTCGTCCGCGCCGTATGGCAAATCCCGACAAGCAGGATATTTTGTCTTGGGACGAACTTTTGAAACAAAAGGCCGTCGGCCATCTGCATATCACGCTCGATCAAATCAACAAACTGTTTGAGAAAGGCGGCAAGGCCGGCGTGGCCGATCACGCCGAACAGGGCGATCCTGACGATACCTTTATTGATTTGTATGTTGCCTTGGTCAGCCAGCCTTCCATCGGTAAAAGCCTGCTGGGAGAGGATGGCTGGGCGCATCTGCAAAAACGGCTGAAACCCGGGCAGCAGGCGGTTTTGGTTGCCGGAGAGGGCCGTTATTCTTGGAAAGGTTCGGGCTATGTGCGCGGCGGTATTTTCGACCGTATCGAGATGATTCAGGGGGAGAACAGCTTCCGTTTTACCGATGCCCAACATGAACGCGTCGTCGCGCTGTCTGCCGCCGGTTCGCCGCGTTTTAAAGAAGTTTCTTGGTTTACCATCCCTGAAGGCGTAGAGTTTGACGGTGCGGAGCCGTGGCGTCTGCAATTAATGGTTCAGCGCGTATTGAGCGTGAACGATAAAGCCTTCGTTACCGCCGATTTGGATTACGAATTGCCTCAGGGTTATTATGTCGATGATCCTAAAGCGCCGCCCGTGGAAATCAGCGCGCCTGTCGAAGCCGTACCTGCCGCAGCATCCGATGCCGCTTCAGACGGCATTGCCGAAGATGCGTCAGCTGAAAACGGTGTATCCAACCAATTATGGAAACAGATTTGGAAAGCGAAACAGGGGCAGATTGTCGTTGTCGGCATTGCGCTGACCATATTGTTACTGGTGTTTTTGTTCCAAGACTGGATTGTGCGTTACGAAAAATGGTACGACCGCTTCCGCCTCGCCTTTTTGACCTTCACGCTCTTCTATATCGGCTGGTATGCGCAAGCACAGCTTTCGGTCGTCAATACGCTGACGCTGTTTTCCGCCATCCTTACCGAATTTCATTGGGAATTTTTCCTGATGGATCCGATTGTGTTCATCCTTTGGCTGTTTACCGCCGCGACTATGCTGTTGTGGAACAGGGGGACGTTTTGCGGTTGGCTGTGTCCGTTCGGCTCATTACAGGAATTGACCAACAGGATTGCCAAAAAACTGGGTGTGAAACAGATTATCGTGCCGCATATGCTGCATACCCGTTTGAGCGTTATCAAATATCTGATTTTCTTCGGACTTTTGGCAATTTCGCTGTATGATTTGGGTACGGCGGAAAAATTTGCCGAAGTCGAACCGTTCAAAACCGCAATTATTTTGAAATTCATGCGCGATTGGTGGTTTGTCGCCTTTGCCGTGGCACTTTTGATTGCGGGGCTGTTTATCGAACGCTTCTTCTGCCGTTATCTGTGTCCTTTGGGTGCGGGCATCGCGCTGCCGGGCAGATTCCGTGTGTTCGACTGGCTGCGCCGCTACAAAATGTGCGGCAACCCCTGCCAAATCTGTACGCACGAATGCCCCGTTCAGGCAATCGCGCCCGAGGGCGACATCCATCCGAACGAATGTATCCAGTGCCTGCACTGCCAAGTCATGTACCACCACGATACGCGCTGTCCGCAAGTTGTGGCAGTGAATAAGAAAAAACAAAAACAGGCTGCTGCAAAATCAGGGGAATTGGAGAGTGTCTCCAAGCAGCCGCAGGAACAGGTCGTCCGTTTTGTCAAACCCGAAACGGCGCAATCTGAAAAATAAGCATACGGGGGAAGTCTGAAGCCAAAGTGTCAGGCAGGCAGGGTTTCCCCGGAAGGATAATAAAATTTTTTCCCATCGGCTTGCCGTCTGAAAACCGGTTTGCCGTATTTTATCCAAGGAGTGTTGTATGTCAGACGAAAAATTAGAACAAAACGGCTTGAGCCGTCGTTCATTCTTAGGTACGGCCGCCGCTTCCGGTGCAGGTATTGCCGGTGCGGGCCTGTTGGGTTTGGCGGGTTGCTCTAAAGACGGCGAACAGGCTGCCGCTAACGCTTCCGGCGCGGCCCCCGTTGCCAAGGCGCAAGGGGAATCCAAACCCGGCCAACTGTCTTCCGAAGTCGGCCCGGGCGAACTCGACCAATATTACGGCTTCCTTTCCGGCGGCCAGTCCGGCGAGATGCGCCTGATCGGTCTGCCTTCTATGCGCGAACTGATGCGTATCCCCGTGTTCAATATGGACAGCGCGACCGGTTGGGGACGTACCAATGAGAGCTTGAAAGTCCTCAACGGAAATATTACCGAAGAAACCCGTAAATTCTTAAAAGACAGCGGCCTGCGCTGTTATCCCAACGGCGACCTTCACCACCCGCACTTGTCATTTACCGACCAAACTTATGACGGCCGCTATGCCTATGCCAACGACAAGGCAAACAACCGCGTCTGCCGCGTGCGTCTGGATGTGATGAAGGCCGACAAAATCATCGACATCCCCAATGCATCGGGTATTCACGGTCTGCGTCCGCAACGTTATCCGAAAACCGGTTATGTCTTTGCCAACGGCGAACACATTACTCCTGTTAGTGGCGTAGGCAAACTGGATGATGTAAAAACCTGGAATGCCGTGTACACCGCCATCGACGGCGAAACCATGGAGATCGCATGGCAAGTATTGGTTGACGGTAACCTGGACAACGGTGATGCCGACTATCAAGGCAAATATTCTTTTGCCACCTGCTACAACTCCGAGCGCGCGCTGACCGTACAAGGTGCGTCTTCCAACGAGCAGGACTGGTGCGTCGTTTTCGACCTGAAAGCCATCGAAGAAGGCATCAAAGCGGGCGACTTCAAAGAAGTTAACGGTGTGAAAATGCTGGACGGTCGCGCTGAGGCCAAATCCAAATACACGCGCTATATCCCCGTGCCGAACTCTCCTCACGGCTGTAATGCTTCTCCTGACGGTAAATACATCATGCTCAACGGTAAACTGTCTCCAACCGTTACCGTATTGGATGTCAGCAAACTGGACGATTTGTTTGCAGGCAAAATCAAAGAGCGCGATGTGGTCGTAGCCGAACCGCAACTGGGTCTTGGCCCGTTACACACTGCATTTGACGGTCGCGGCAATGCTTATACGACATTGTTTATCGACAGCCAAATGGTGAAATGGAACATCGACGACGCAATCAAAGCCTACAAAGGCGACAAAGTCGATCCGATCAAACAAAAACTCGACGTTCACTACCAACCGGGCCACAACCATACGACTATGGGCGAAACCAAGGAAGCCGACGGCCAATGGCTGGTGTCTTTGAACAAATTCTCCAAAGACCGCTTCCTGAATGCCGGTCCGTTGAAACCCGAGTGCGACCAATTGATCGACATCTCCGGCGACGAAATGCGTCTGGTACACGACAACCCGACTTTTGCCGAACCGCACGACTTGTGTTTGGTTGCCGCGTCCAAACTGAACCCTGGCAAAACTTGGGACCGCAAAGACCCTTGGTTCTGGCAGGATGCTTTGGAACAGGCGAAAAAAGACGGTGTCGAGCTGGAAAAAGCCGCCAAAGTCGTACGCGAAGGCAACAAAGTACGCGTGTATATGACTGCCGTCGCACCTGCATTCAGTATCCCTCAATTTGAAGTGAACCAAGGCGACGAAGTAACCGTATACGTAACCAACGTCGAGACCATCGAGGACTTGACTCACGGCTTCACTTTGGAAGGCTACGGTATCGCTATGGAGATTGGCCCGCAAGCGACATCTTCCGTAACCTTCAAAGCCGTTCGTCCGGGCGTGCACTGGTACTATTGCCAATGGTTCTGCCACGCCTTGCATATGGAAATGTCCGGTCAGATGATTGTTCATCCCAAATAATGCGGCCTGACGGCTGAATATGGAGAATGCCGTCTGAAGGCAACAGGTCTTCAGACGGCATTTATAGCCAAACCGCTTGCCATACCGTTTCAGGCGGTTTCGCTATAAAAACAGGCACATTTGAATGATGCTTTATTTTGTTCGGCCATACCGAACGAAACAGAGGGACACCATGCACACATCCGCGCTCCGTATATGGCTGAAGGCCGTGCTGATACTTGCCGCCGGCAGTATTTTTCAGACGGCATCGGCAGCCGTCGTCCACGTTTCCCCGCAAGACAATCTTGCCGAAATTCTTGCCCGTGCCCATGCGGGCGATACGCTTAAACTGGCTTCCGGCGTATATCAAACCAAACTTTATATCGACAAACCGATTACGATTGAAGGGCCTGCCGACCGTTCCGCAACCATCGAAGGGGACAGGAGCGGGCGTACCATAGCCGTACACGCGCCGGACGTAACGCTCCGCAACCTGACCGTTACCCGTTCCGGTATGAGCCTGCCAGCAATGGATGCCGGTATTTATCTCGAAGAAACCGCTCCGCGCGCCCTGATTGAACACAACAATATTTTTGATAATTCGGTCGGCGTATATCTGCATGGTTCTGCCGACGCGATGGTGCGCGAGAATAAAATCGTCGGCGACGCGACTTTGCGCGTGAATGAGCGCGGCAACGGCGTTACCGTTTGGAATGCGCCCGGCGCGCAGGTCGTCGGAAACGACATTTCCAAAGGGCGGGACGGCATTTTTTCCAACACCAGCACGCACAACACCTATAAAAACAACCGCTTCAGCGATTTGCGTTTCGCCGTCCACTATATGTACACCAACGACAGCGAAGTCAGCGGCAATATTTCTGTGGGCAACAATATGGGCTATGTGCTGATGTTTTCCGAACGGCTCAAAGTGTTTGACAATATCGCCGTCGGCAGCCGCGATCAGGGCATTATGCTCAACTATGTCAACTATTCCGATATTCACGACAACATTATCAACAAGGCGGGCAAGTGCGTTTTTGCCTACAATGCCAACTACGACAAACTGTCCGCCAATCATTTTGAAAACTGTCAAATCGGCATACACTTTACCGCCGCCATCGAAGGCACGTCCCTGCATGACAATTCCTTTGTCAATAACGAAAGCCAAGTCAAATACGTCAGCACGCGCTTTCTCGACTGGAGCGAGGGCGGACACGGCAACTACTGGAGCGACAACAGCGCGTTCGATTTGAACGGCGACGGCTTCGGCGACAGCGCGTACCGTCCCAACGGTATCATCGACCAAATCATCTGGCGCGCGCCCGTATCGCGCCTCTTGATGAACAGTCCCGCAATCAGCATCGTCAAATGGGCGCAGGCGCAGTTTCCCGCCGTTTTGCCCGGCGGCGTGGTGGACAGCAAACCGCTGATGAAGCCTTATGCCCCCAAAATTCAAACCCGTTATCAGGCGATGAAGGACGAGCTGCTCAAAGAAGCCGAAACGCGGAAGTCGGAATGGGGCAGGGCGGAAAACGGTTCTTTGAACTAGTCTGCTTCAGACGGTATCCGGATTCAAATGCCGTCTGAAAACACAAAAGGAACAACCATGACCACACATCATGTCGAATTGAGGAAGGTAACCAAACGCTTCGGGGCGCAAAAAGCCGTCAACCAAGTCGATTTGGTTTTGAAGGCAGGAGAAAGCGTCGGACTTGCCGGGCACAACGGCGCGGGCAAGTCCACCATTATGAAGCTGATACTCGGGCTGATTACCCCGACCGAAGGCGAAGTGATGCTTTTGGGCGAACGTACCGGCAGCAAAGCGGGGGCGCGGCTTCGCAGCCAAATCGGCTACCTGCCCGAAACCGTTGCGCTGCACCCTTCGCTGACCGGCATCGAAACGCTGGATTTTTATGCCAAACTTAAAAAACAGCCGCTCACGCAGAACCGGGGGCTGCTTGAGCGCGTCGGCATTTCACAGGCGGCACACCGCCGCGTCGGCACTTATTCTAAAGGGATGCGCCAACGCCTTGCTCTGGCACAAGCCCTGCTGGGCGAACCCAAAGTCCTGCTGTTTGACGAACCGACAACCGGCCTCGACCCTGCATCAAGGCAAATGTTTTACGAAGTCGTGCGCGAACTCAACGGGCGCGGCGCGACCGTATTGCTCAGTACCCACGCCCTTGCCGAGTTGGACGGGCACGCCGACCGCATTGTCGTGATGAAAAACGGCGTTAAGGTTGCCGACGGCAGTATGGACGAATTGCACGTTCAAAGCGGACTGCCGCTGACCGTCAATATCCGCCTCAATGCACCGCGCACCCTCAGCAGCCGCTGGCAGCCGCTTTCAGACGGCATTTCCTATCGGGCGCAATGTCAGGCGGAAGAACGTATGGAACTGTTGGGTGAGTTGGGCAGCCTGTCCGACCTTGCCTATCTCGACATCCACACACCGACGCTTGACGAAATGTATGCACAGTTCTTGAAAAGGGAGGACGTATGAGCCCTGTTTGGATTATTACCGGCAAAGAAGTCCGCGACAGCCTGCGCAACCGTTGGGTTCTTGCCGCCGCACTCTTGCTTGCCGCACTCGCCCTTTCTTTAGGTTTTCTCGGCAGCTCGCCCACCGGTTCGGTCAAGGTCGATCCGCTGACCGTTACCGTTGTCAGCCTGTCGAGCCTGTCTATTTTCCTGATTCCGCTGATTGCGATGCTGCTCTCCTATGATGCACTAATCGGCGAAATCGAGCGCGGTACGATGGCGTTGCTGTTGAGTTATCCTATTTCGCGCAACCAAATCCTTGCCGGCAAGTTTGTCGGACACCTCATCATCCTTGCCCTCGCCACCACGGCAGGTTACGGGTTGGCAGGCATTACGCTGCAACTTGCCAACGGCAGTTTCGACATCGCCGCTTGGAAACCCTTTGCGCTGCTGATTGCCGCCAGCATCATCCTCGGCGCGGCTTTTCTGTCTATGGGCTACTTGATTAGCGCGAAAGTCAAAGAGCGGGGGACGGCGGCCGGTATTTCCATCGGTGTGTGGTTGTTTTTCGTCGTCATCTTCGATATGGCGCTTTTGGGTATTCTGGTTGCCGACTCGAAACAGGTGATTACCGCGCCCGTCGTTGAAACGGTGCTGCTGTTCAATCCCACCGACATCTACCGCCTGCTCAACCTGACCGGTTATGAAAATACGGCTATGTATGCGGGTATGGCGGGTTTGAGCGGACAAATCAGCCTGACCGTCCCCGTTTTGCTGACCGCGCAGGTTTTATGGGTTATCATTCCGCTTATCTTGGCAGCCGGAATTTTTAGAAAGCGACAAATATGAAGAAAACCCTGTTGGCAATTGTTGCCGTTTTCGCCTTAAGTGCCTGCCGGCAGGCGGAAGAGGGGCCGCCGCCTTTACCCCAGCAGATTAGCGACCGTTCGGTCGGACACTATTGCAGTATGAATCTGACCGAACACAACGGCCCTAAAGCCCAGATTTTTTTGAACGGCAAACCCGATCAGCCCGTTTGGTTCTCCACCATCAAGCAGATGTTCGGCTATACCAAACTGCCCGAAGAGCCTAAAGGCATCCGCGTGATTTACGTTACCGATATGGGTAATGTTACCGATTGGACGAATCCCAATGCCGATACGGAGTGGATAGATGCGAAAAAAGCCTTTTATGTCATTGACAGCGGCTTTATCGGCGGTATGGGTGCGGAAGACGCGCTGCCGTTCGGCAACAAGGAGCAGGCTGAGAAATTTGCAAAGGATAAAGGCGGTAAGGTTGTCGGTTTCGACGATATGCCTGATACCTATATTTTCAAATAAATCCAAACAAAAATGCCGTCTGAACGTTGAAGCCAAGGTTCAGACGGCATTTTTTATAGTGGATTAAATTTAAACCAGTACAGCGTTGCCTCGCCTTGCCGTACTATTTGAGACCTTTGCAAAATTCCCCAAAATCCCCTAAATTTCCACCAAGACATTTAGGGGATTTTCCATGAGCACCTTCTTCCGGCAAACCGCCCAAGCC
>NZ_CATQFT010000010.1:0-242 GCF_958267405.1 Neisseria maigaei
ACAGGACAATGTTCAAAACATTATCTTGTCTGTCTTTCAAACAGTGTGAGGCTCAAGGCACTCACACTTATCGGTAATCTGTTTTGTTAAAGAGCGTTGCGAATTATAAAGTATTTCTTCTATCTGTCAAGATATCTCTCGATATTCCCGACATTCTGTGCTATACTTTCCAGTTCGTTCGCCGCTTCGGCAGCAGCGAAGAACCGAACTATACGCCCACAGGGGAAAACGGTCAATACTTT
>NZ_CATQFT010000011.1:0-5987 GCF_958267405.1 Neisseria maigaei
CTATTTTTTAGCTGCGGGCAGCACCGGTTTGGCGGGGGCTTTGGGTGCGGGCGCGCCGACCGAAGCCTGGTCCTTCAGCTTCGCCAGCACCGCCGGGCCGATGCCCTTCACCTTCGTCAAATCGTCCACAGACTTGAACGCACCGTTTTGCGCACGGTATTCCGCAATGGCCTTTGCCTTCGCAGGGCCTATGCCCGGCAGCGCCTCCAACTCCTGCTGCGAAGCGGCATTAATGTTTACCGCCGCAAGGGAGAAGGCGCAGGAGAACAGCATATACAACAGCATAAAAATCTTTTTCATAAGGTTTCCTCCAAAGTATGGGAACAATAAAACAAAACGGCACCGCCGTACGAAACGGAACTGCCGGACGGATACGTCCGCCATACCGACAGGTATACATATCCGACCAAACAGATGGAATTTTTCATCATTTTAAAATGAATGTACGTTTGTTTCAAGACCATTCCCACCAATACCGCAGGGAAACCGTCCGCCCCCGGCTTATCCCTCCCCAAGCTCCATCTCTGCCGCACAAAGCAAAAACCCCCGAATAATCGGAGGTTTTCTGAAAGGGTGTTTGGCAGTGACCTACTTTCGCATGGAAGAACCACACTATCATCGGCGCTGAGTCGTTTCACGGTCCTGTTCGGGATGGGAAGGCGTGGGACCAACTCGCTATGGCCGCCAAACTTAAACTGTTACAAATCGGTAAAGCCTTAATCAATATATTCGGTGATGACTGAATCAGTCAGTAAGCTTTTATCTCTTGAAGTCCTTCAAATGATAGAGTCAAGCCTCACGAGCAATTAGTATGGGTTAGCTTCACGCGTTACCGCGCTTCCACACCCCACCTATCAACGTCCTGGTCTCGAACGACTCTTTAGTGTGGTTAAACCACAAGGGAAGTCTCATCTTCAGGCGAGTTTCGCGCTTAGATGCTTTCAGCGCTTATCTCTTCCGAACTTAGCTACCCGGCTATGCAACTGGCGTTACAACCGGTACACCAGAGGTTCGTCCACTCCGGTCCTCTCGTACTAGGAGCAGCCCCCGTCAAACTTCCAACGCCCACTGCAGATAGGGACCAAACTGTCTCACGACGTTTTAAACCCAGCTCACGTACCACTTTAAATGGCGAACAGCCATACCCTTGGGACCGACTACAGCCCCAGGATGTGATGAGCCGACATCGAGGTGCCAAACTCCGCCGTCGATATGAACTCTTGGGCGGAATCAGCCTGTTATCCCCGGAGTACCTTTTATCCGTTGAGCGATGGCCCTTCCATACAGAACCACCGGATCACTATGTCCTGCTTTCGCACCTGCTCGACTTGTCGGTCTCGCAGTTAAGCTACCTTTTGCCATTGCACTATCAGTCCGATTTCCGACCGGACCTAGGTAACCTTCGAACTCCTCCGTTACTCTTTGGGAGGAGACCGCCCCAGTCAAACTGCCTACCATGCACGGTCCCCGACCCGGATTACGGGTCTGGGTTAGAACCTCAAAGACACCAGGGTGGTATTTCAAGGACGACTCCACAGAGACTGGCGTCTCTGCTTCTAAGCCTCCCACCTATCCTACACAAGTGACTTCAAAGTCCAATGCAAAGCTACAGTAAAGGTTCACGGGGTCTTTCCGTCTAGCAGCGGGTAGATTGCATCTTCACAACCACTTCAACTTCGCTGAGTCTCGGGAGGAGACAGTGTGGCCATCGTTACGCCATTCGTGCGGGTCGGAACTTACCCGACAAGGAATTTCGCTACCTTAGGACCGTTATAGTTACGGCCGCCGTTTACTGGGGCTTCGATCCGATGCTCTCACATCTTCAATTAACCTTCCAGCACCGGGCAGGCGTCACACCCTATACGTCCACTTTCGTGTTGGCAGAGTGCTGTGTTTTTAATAAACAGTCGCAGCCACCTATTCTCTGCGACCCTCCGGGGCTTACGGAGCAAGTCCTTAACCTTAGAGGGCATACCTTCTCCCGAAGTTACGGTATCAATTTGCCGAGTTCCTTCTCCCGAGTTCTCTCAAGCGCCTTAGAATTCTCTTCCTGCCCACCTGTGTCGGTTTGCGGTACGGTTCGATTCAAACTGAAGCTTAGTGGCTTTTCCTGGAAGCGCGGTATCGGTTACTTCGTGTCCGTAGACACTCGTCGTCACTTCTCGGTGTTAAGAAGACCCGGATTTGCCTAAGTCTTCCACCTACCGGCTTAAACAAGCTATTCCAACAGCTTGCCAACCTAACCTTCTCCGTCCCCACATCGCATTTGAATCAAGTACAGGAATATTAACCTGTTTCCCATCGACTACGCATTTCTGCCTCGCCTTAGGGGCCGACTCACCCTACGCCGATGAACGTTGCGTAGGAAACCTTGGGCTTTCGGCGAGCGGGCTTTTCACCCGCTTTATCGCTACTCATGTCAACATTCGCACTTCTGATACCTCCAGCACACTTTACAATGCACCTTCATCGGCCTACAGAACGCTCCCCTACCATGCCGGTAAACCGGCATCCGCAGCTTCGGTTATAGATTTGAGCCCCGTTACATCTTCCGCGCAGGACGACTCGACCAGTGAGCTATTACGCTTTCTTTAAATGATGGCTGCTTCTAAGCCAACATCCTGGCTGTCTGGGCCTTCCCACTTCGTTTACCACTTAATCTATCATTTGGGACCTTAGCTGGCGGTCTGGGTTGTTTCCCTCTTGACAACGGACGTTAGCACCCGCTGTCTGTCTCCCGAGGAACCACTTGATGGTATTCTGAGTTTGCCATGGGTTGGTAAGTTGCAATAACCCCCTAGCCATAACAGTGCTTTACCCCCATCAGTGTCTTGCTCGAGGCACTACCTAAATAGTTTTCGGGGAGAACCAGCTATCTCCGAGTTTGTTTAGCCTTTCACCCCTATCCACAGCTCATCCCCGCATTTTGCAACATGCGTGGGTTCGGTCCTCCAGTACCTGTTACGGCACCTTCAACCTGGCCATGGATAGATCACTCGGTTTCGGGTCTACACCCAGCAACTAATCGCCCTATTAAGACTCGGTTTCCCTACGCCTCCCCTATTCGGTTAAGCTCGCTACTGAATGTAAGTCGTTGACCCATTATACAAAAGGTACGCAGTCACACCGCTAGGGTGCTCCCACTGTTTGTATGCATCAGGTTTCAGGTTCTATTTCACTCCCCTCCCGGGGTTCTTTTCGCCTTTCCCTCACGGTACTGGTTCACTATCGGTCGATGATGAGTATTTAGCCTTGGAGGATGGTCCCCCCATATTCAGACAGGATTTCACGTGTCCCGCCCTACTTTTCGTACGCTTAGTACCACTATTGAGATTTCGAATACGGGACTATCACCCACTACGGTCAAGCTTCCCAGCTTGTTCTTCTATCTCGACAGTTATTACGTACAGGCTCCTCCGCGTTCGCTCGCCACTACTTGCGGAATCTCGGTTGATTTCTTTTCCTCCGGGTACTTAGATGGTTCAGTTCTCCGGGTTCGCTTCTCTAAGTCTATGTATTCAACTTAGGATACTGCACAGAATGCAGTGGGTTTCCCCATTCGGACATCGCGGGATCATAGCTTTATTGCCAGCTCCCCCGCGCTTTTCGCAGGCTTACACGTCCTTCGTCGCCTATCATCGCCAAGGCATCCACCTGATGCACTTATTCACTTGACTCTATCATTTCAAGAACTTCTTTGACTTCGTTTACCTACCCGTTGACTAGGGAAGTAAACTTGAAATTCCTACTTTGATAAAGCTTACTGCTTTGTTGTGTCTTAATCCTGCCTTTTGTGTTTCAGGATTAAGTCGATACAATCATCACCCAAATACTGTGTTTGTTTTCTTTTCTCTCGCGAGAGATTTTTACCCTTTGCAAAAGGTAAAAATCAAAACAAACTCATTGTCTTTGTTTGTTGATTTCGGCTTTCCAATTTGTTAAAGATCGATGCGTCGTTATTTTACTCCGCAAATCAAAATAAGTTGCTATAAAATATAAAAGTACAAATAAAATAAAAGCAACAGGATTACTTTGATTTGCAAAGTTTTGGTGGAGGCAAACGGGATCGAACCGATGACCCCCTGCTTGCAAAGCAGGTGCTCTACCAACTGAGCTATGCCCCCGTTATTGGTGGGTCTGGGAGGACTTGAACCTCCGACCCCACGCTTATCAAGCGTGTGCTCTAACCAGCTGAGCTACAAACCCGGATTCTCTTCTTAAGCGAACCTTGCCTTCACTCAAGCTTCTTCCGCATCTTTTCAGTTTACCGATAAGTGTGAATGCCTAAAGCCCCTTCTTTCTCTAGAAAGGAGGTGATCCAGCCGCAGGTTCCCCTACGGCTACCTTGTTACGACTTCACCCCAGTCATGAAGCATACCGTGGTAAGCGGACCCCTTGCGGTTATCCTACCTACTTCTGGTATCCCCCACTCCCATGGTGTGACGGGCGGTGTGTACAAGACCCGGGAACGTATTCACCGCAGTATGCTGACCTGCGATTACTAGCGATTCCGACTTCATGCACTCGAGTTGCAGAGTGCAATCCGGACTACGATCGGTTTTGTGAGATTGGCTCCACCTCGCGGCTTGGCTACCCTCTGTACCGACCATTGTATGACGTGTGAAGCCCTGGTCATAAGGGCCATGAGGACTTGACGTCATCCCCACCTTCCTCCGGCTTGTCACCGGCAGTCTCATTAGAGTGCCCAACTGAATGATGGCAACTAATGACAAGGGTTGCGCTCGTTGCGGGACTTAACCCAACATCTCACGACACGAGCTGACGACAGCCATGCAGCACCTGTGTTACGGCTCCCAAAGGCACTCCTCCGTCTCTGGAGGATTCCGTACATGTCAAGACCAGGTAAGGTTCTTCGCGTTGCATCGAATTAATCCACATCATCCACCGCTTGTGCGGGTCCCCGTCAATTCCTTTGAGTTTTAATCTTGCGACCGTACTCCCCAGGCGGTCAATTTCACGCGTTAGCTACGCTACCAAGCAATCAGGTTGCCCAACAGCTAATTGACATCGTTTAGGGCGTGGACTACCAGGGTATCTAATCCTGTTTGCTACCCACGCTTTCGGGCATGAACGTCAGTGTTATCCCAGGAGGCTGCCTTCGCCATCGGTATTCCTCCACATCTCTACGCATTTCACTGCTACACGTGGAATTCTACCTCCCTCTGACACACTCTAGTCACCCAGTTCAGAACGCAGTTCCCAGGTTGAGCCCGGGGATTTCACATCCTGCTTAAGTAACCGTCTGCGCCCGCTTTACGCCCAGTAATTCCGATTAACGCTCGCACCCTACGTATTACCGCGGCTGCTGGCACGTAGTTAGCCGGTGCTTATTCTTCAGGTACCGTCATCAGCCGATGATATTAGCAACAGCCTTTTCTTCCCTGACAAAAGTCCTTTACAACCCGAAGGCCTTCTTCAGACACGCGGCATGGCTGGATCAGGCTTGCGCCCATTGTCCAAAATTCCCCACTGCTGCCTCCCGTAGGAGTCTGGGCCGTGTCTCAGTCCCAGTGTGGCGGATCATCCTCTCAGACCCGCTACTGATCGTCGCCTTGGTAGGCCTTTACCCCACCAACCAGCTAATCAGATATCGGCCGCTCGAATAGCGCAAGGCCCGAAGGTCCCCTGCTTTCCCTCTCAAGACGTATGCGGTATTAGCTGATCTTTCGATCAGTTATCCCCCACTACTCGGTACGTTCCGATATGTTACTCACCCGTTCGCCACTCGCCACCCAAGAAGCAAGCTTCTCTGTGCTGCCGTCCGACTTGCATGTGTAAAGCATGCCGCCAGCGTTCAATCTGAGCCAGGATCAAACTCTTATGTTCAATCTCTAACTTTTTAACTTCTGGTCTGCTTCAAAGAAACCGACAGGACAATGTTCAAAACATTATCTTGTCTGTCTTTCAAACAGTGTGAGGCTCAAGGCACTCACACTTATCGGTAATCTGTTTTGTTAAAGAGCGTT
>NZ_CATQFT010000012.1:0-336 GCF_958267405.1 Neisseria maigaei
ATGCCGTCTGAAGCCCCGAGTTTCAGACGGCATATTCACAAAGGCGCACCAGCCGGAGGAGGGCGAGGAAGGGATTATTGGAGGTGGTGCAGCATTTGGCGGAAATAAAAAACCTTATCCGACAGAGACATGACGAATTTCCCCAAAAAAATTCCGCTGAAAGTATTGACCGTATACGTCTTCAAGCGTATAGTTCGCGTCTTCGCTGCTGACGAAACGGCGGTAACGAAGCAGTTCAAACGCTCTTTAACAAAACAGATTACCGATAAGTGTGAGTGCCTTGAGCCTCACACTGTTTGAAAGACAGACAAGATAATGTTTTGAACATTGTCCTGT
>NZ_CATQFT010000013.1:0-36082 GCF_958267405.1 Neisseria maigaei
TTTTTTTTTTTTTTTTTTTTTTGCAAAGAAATGTAAATTTTTAAATTTTTAAAACCGTTCCTCCGCATCCGTTTGGATGCCGTCTGAAACGGCGGCAGGGTTTTACCGTTCCGTGCCGCAAATCGGGCATTCGGGGTTGCGCGGCAGGTCGAAATATTGCCAGCCTCCTTCCAAGGCACGGTAAACCGCCAGCCTGCCGTGCGACGGTTCGCCCGCATCCAGCAGGATTTTCAGAGCCTCCGCCGCTTGGGTACTGCCGATGATGCCGACCAGCGGCGAGAACACGCCGAAGAGGGAACAGATGCCGTCTGAAGCCGATCCGCCGTCAAACAGGCAGGCGTAACACGGCGAGTCGGGCAAGTCGGGACGGTACACGGCAAGTTGCCCTTCAAAGCGCACCGCTGCTCCTGAAACCAGCGGTGTTTTCGTTTGTACGCAGGCACGGTTGACGGCTTGGCGCGTGGCATAGTTGTCGCAGCAGTCTAAAACGATGTCGGCGGTTTGAACCAAACCGGTCAGGCGGTCGCTGTCGAGTTTTTCGTTGACGGCGCGGACGTTGACGGTATGGTTGATGCGTTTCAGGCGGTCTGCCAAGGCTTCGGCTTTGGGTTTGCCGACATCGCCCTCGTCAAATGCGACTTGGCGTTGCAGGTTGTGCAGTTCGACCGTGTCGGAATCGGCTATGGTCAGTGTGCCGATGCCGGAAGCGGCAAGGTAGGGCAGGGCGGAGGCACCCAATCCGCCACAGCCGACGACCAAAATATGCGCGTCGGAAAGCTTTTGCTGCCCTTCGATGCCGATTTCGTCCAAGAGGATGTGGCGGCTGTACCGCAGCAGGAATGCATCGTCGTTGTCGTGTTCGGTCGTGGTCATGATGATGTTCAGAAAAAACAGTTGCGGGCGATTGTAACGCTGCCGTCGGGCGGCGTTCAACTTCAGACGGCATTTTGGGAAACGGGCGGTTAAAGTGTGAATGTTTTGGCACGGACGCGGCATTTGAGGTACATTTACAATATTTACGGCAAACGAGAGAGAAAAATCATGCAACTGCATATTCTGAACAATCCGAAGGATGCGGCCTTGGCGGCAGACGCGGAATTTTTAAAACAGTCGTTGTTCAACCTTTTGCACGAGGAAGCATCGCCGTTGGTTGTCGAAACGGTCAAACTCTTGTCCACTTCCGACGACAGCGCGGCATTGATTGAAAAAGTATTGCCGCAATTGGACGAACGGCAGACCTACGATCTGACGCTTGCCTGCGGGCTGTTCGCCCAGATTCTGAATATCGCCGAAGACGTGCACCACGAACGCCGCCGCCAAATCCACGAAGATGCCGGCCACAACGCAGCAGAAGGCAGCCTGACGGAAACCGTCCGCAGGCTCAAAGCGGGGAAAGCCGACGGCAAATCGGTGCAGCGGCAGTTGGACAATACGTCCGTTACCGCCGTTTTGACCGCGCACCCGACCGAAGTGCAACGCCAAACCGTTTTGAATTTCAACCGCCGCATCCGCGCGCTGCTGCCGCAACGCGAACGCTGCACCCATGCCGACGCGCTGGCACGGCTGCGCCGCGAAATCGACACCGTACTTCTGGGCTTGTGGCAGACCAGCGAAACGCGCCGCCACAAACTCAGTGTCAACGACGAAATCAACAACGGCGTATCCATCTTCCCGATGAGCTTTTTTGAAGCCCTGCCCAAACTCTACCGCAAGATGGAACACGACTTTCAGACGGCCTATCCCGATGTCTGCGTTCCGAATATCCTCAAAATCGGCGGCTGGATCGGCGGCGACCGCGACGGCAATCCGTTTGTTTCTGCCGAAACCCTGCGCTTTGCCTTCCGCCGCCACGCCGATGCCGTGTTCCGTTTTTACCGCAGCGAACTCGACAAACTCTACCGCGAACTGCCGCTCTCCATCCGCCGCGTCAAGGTCAACGGCGATGTGATGGCGTTGTCCGACAAATCGCCCGACGAAGAAACCGCCCGCGCCGAAGAACCCTACCGCCGCGCCATCGCCTACATTATGGCGCGCGCTATGGGCAAAGCGCGCGCGCTCGGTTTGGGTATGGGCTGCAAATTCGGCTTCCTCGAGCCTTATGCTTCGGTTGAAGAGTTCCTCAACGACCTGAAAAAACTGCAACGCTCGCTCCACGAAAACGGCAGCCGACTGCTGGCAGAAGGCCGTCTGGCCGACATTATCCGCAGCGTGTCCGTGTTCGGCTTCCATATGATGCCGCTTGATTTGCGCCAACACGCAGGCAAACACGCCGACGTGGTTGCCGAGCTTTTCCAACACGCGGGTTTGGAAGACTACAACAGCCTGAACGAAGAGCAAAAACAAGCCGCCCTGTTGCGCGAATTGAGCCACCAACGCCCTCTGTACAGCCCGTTCATCACATACAGCGGCCATACCTGCCGCGAACTGGCGATTTTCAACGAAGCGCGCAAAATCAAAGACGAATTCGGCGAAGATGCCGTAACCCAAAGCATTATTTCCAACTGCGAACAACCCAGCGACCTGCTCGCCTTGGCGTTGCTGCTGAAAGAAACCGGCCTGTTGGCGGTGGAAAACGGCAAGCCGCGCAGCCGCATCAATATCGTGCCGCTGTTTGAAACCATCGAAGCACTCGAAAACGCCTGTCCGGTCATGGAAACCATGTTCCGCCTCGACTGGTATGATGCCCTGCTCGAAAGCCGGGGCAACATCCAAGAAATCATGCTCGGCTACTCCGACTCCAACAAAGACGGCGGCTACGTTACCAGCTCCTGGTGCCTGTATCAGGCGGAATTGGGACTGGTCGAACTCTTCAAAAAATACGATGTCCGCATGCGCCTGTTCCACGGTCGCGGCGGCAGCGTCGGTCGCGGCGGCGGTCCGTCTTACCAAGCCATTCTCGCCCAACCGGCAGGCAGCGTGGCGGGGCAAATCCGTATTACCGAACAAGGCGAAGTCATCACCGCCAAATACGCCGACCCCGGCAACGCACAACGCAACTTGGAAACCTTGGTTGCCGCCACTTTGGAGGCCGGCATCCCGACAGACAAAAAAGACCCCGATGCCAAACTGATGCAGGCATTGTCGGACGTATCGTTCAAATACTACCGCGAACTGATTACCCACCCCGACTTCATCGACTACTTCCTGCAAACCAGCCCGATTCAGGAAATCGCCACCCTCAACCTCGGCAGCCGCCCCGCCAGCCGCAAAACCCTAGCGCGGATTCAGGACTTGCGCGCGATTCCGTGGGTATTCTCATGGATGCAGAACCGCCTCATGCTGCCGGCTTGGTACGGCTTCGGTAGCGCGGTGGAAACCTTGTGCGAAGGCAGCCCCGAAACCCTCGCCGCCCTGCGCGGACACGCCCAAAACAACCCCTTCTTCCAAGCGATGCTCTCCAATATGGAACAAGTGATGGCGAAAACCGACATCACCTTGGCGGAAAACTATGCCGGCTTGAGCGAATCGCCTGATAAAGCAAAAGTCATCTTCGGCATGATCAAGGAAGAATATCAACGCAGCCGCAAAGCCCTGCTCGACCTGCTGCAAACCGAAGATCTCCTGCGCGACAACCGCAGCCTTGCCCGTTCGCTCGCCTTGAGGATTCCATACCTGAACGCCCTCAACGGCCTGCAAGTCGCCATGCTCAAACGCCTGCGCAAAGAGCCCGACAATCCGCACGCGCTGCTGATGGTTCACCTGACCATCAACGGCGTGGCGCAAGGTTTGCGCAATACCGGCTGATAGTGCCGCATCGGGGCAAAATGCCGTCTGAACGCCTTTCAGACGGCATTTCCCTGACCGCACTTGCAGAGAGACACCGATTGTTTTAAAGTGAACGGCAGTGATATGTTGAAAGACGACCAATGAAAATTACCGTTATCGGCGCAGGTTCGTGGGGTACGGCGCTCGCCCTGCATTTTTCCCAACACGGCAACCGCGTATCCCTATGGACGCGCAACGCAGACCAAGTCCGCCAAATGCAGGAAGCGCGTGAAAACAAACGCGGACTGCCGGGCTTTTCCTTTCCCGAAACCTTGGAAGTGTGTGCGGATTTGGCAGACGCGCTCAAAGACAGCGAACTTGTCCTTATCGTAACCTCCGTTGCCGGATTGAGAAGCAGCGCAGAGCTGCTCAAACAGTACGGCGCGGGACACCTCCCCGTCCTTGCCGCCTGCAAAGGCTTCGAGCAGGATACCGGACTTTTGACCTTCCAAGTCTTGAAAGAAGTATTGCCCGACAACAAAAAAATCGGCGTACTCTCCGGTCCGAGTTTTGCACAGGAACTCGCCAAACAACTGCCCTGCGCCGTCGTCCTCGCCTCCGAAAACCAAGAGTGGATTGAAGAACTCGTACCGCAGCTCAACACGACCGTCATGCGGCTTTACGGCAGCACGGATGTCATCGGCGTGGCGGTTGGCGGCGCGGTAAAAAATGTTATGGCGATTGCTACCGGATTGTCCGACGGACTCGAATACGGACTCAACGCCCGTGCCGCACTGGTTACGCGCGGACTCGCCGAAATCACCCGCCTTGCCTCCGCAATGGGCGCACAGCCCAAAACCATGATGGGGCTGGCCGGTATCGGCGACCTCATCTTGACCTGTACCGGCGCACTCTCACGCAACCGCCGCGTCGGTTTGGGTTTGGCAGAAGGCAAGGAACTGCATCAGGTGCTTGTCGAAATCGGGCACGTTTCAGAAGGGGTCAGTACGATAGAAGAAGTCTTCAATACTGCCTGTAAGTACCAAATCGATATGCCGATTACCCAAACCCTGCTGCAACTCATCCGCAAAGAAATGACCCCGCAGCAGGTCGTCGAAAGGCTGATGGAACGCAGCGCGCGTTTCGAATAAACAACAGACAGATGCCGTCTGAAGCCTTCAGGCGGCATACGGACAGGTAAGGTTATGAAACAAAATATCGAAAAACTCGAAAGCAGCGTTTATACGCTGGTACAAAAATTCGAAACCCTCGTCAGCGAAAACCGCCGCCTCAAAGAAACCGTCGCCGAACTCAAACGGGCGCACGATCGGCAGAAACTCGAACACGAAACCGCCGTCGACGAACTCAGCGAAGCCCTGCTCGTCCAAGTCGGCAAACTCAAGGAAGACCTGCAAAACAAGATTGACAGCCTGACGGACGAAAATACACGATACCGCAGCCTGCTCGAACAGAGCAGGGAAAAAATCAGCGCACTGGCGGCGCGCCTCCCCCAACGGCAGGAAACGCAGCAATAAGGATTAAAGGATGAACACCGAACAAGTCCACATCGAAGTCATGCACGCCCGGCTGACCGTCAACACGCCGGCAGAAGAAAAAGACACACTGTTGCAGGCAGTCGGAATGCTCAACGGCAAAGCCGAAGCCATCCGCGAAGGCGGACGCATTGCCGACAGCGAAAAAATCGTCATCATGGCCGCGCTCAACGTCGTCCACGACCTGTTGAAAACCTCCCTGAACGGCGGCGATTTGGCAATCGGCGATTTTGCGCGTAAAATAACCGACATGGACAACGCCTGCCAAAAAGCACTATCCCGCTTGGCGCAGGAATAACTCCTTTTTCCCTGCGGTGTCCGCGAAGGCATATATTCCTTTGAACCAATAAGTTCGCTTAAGGTTGCCGGGAGCAGTAGTGGGCGCGAGCGTCCTTTTGCGGACGCACCCGAAACTACCCGGGGCAGCCGCCTTGTCAGCAAGGTTCAAGCGGATTCGGCCGAAACGGCTCTCGCGGGGATTCCCATTCAAAACCGCATCGCAACGATGCGGTTTTTCACATTGGCCGCCGCCCCGCCCGAAAAAGCAGTATGTAGTTTGCTGAAATCCGGAAAATCCTTCCGTAACGCAGTAATGCGATTGACAAAATCAAATCCTGTCTTTAAAATCCATAACTTTCTATATCTATCTGGATTTCCACTATGAAAACCTTTTCAGCGAAACCCCACGAGGTGAAGCGCGAATGGTTCGTCATCGATGCCCAAGACAAAGTCTTGGGTCGCGTTGCAGCCGAAGTCGCCAGCCGTCTGCGTGGCAAACACAAACCTGAATACACCCCCCACGTCGATACCGGCGATTACATCATTGTTATCAATGCGGACAAACTGCGTGTAACCGGTGCCAAATTCGAAGATAAAAAATACTTCCGCCACTCCGGTTTCCCGGGCGGTATCTACGAACGCACTTTCCGCGAAATGCAAGAGCAATTCCCGGGCCGCGCTTTGGAACAAGCCGTAAAAGGCATGCTGCCCAAAGGTCCGCTGGGTTACGCCATGATTAAAAAACTGAAAGTGTACGCTGGTGCGGAGCATGCCCATGCCGCGCAACAACCCAAAGTTTTGGAACTGAAATAAGGACACGACATGAACGGTAAATACTACTACGGCACAGGCCGCCGCAAAAGTTCAGTGGCTCGTGTATTCCTGACTAAAGGTACAGGTCAAATCATCGTAAACGGCCGTCCCGTTGACGAATTCTTCGCACGCGAAACCAGCCGAATGGTTGTTCGCCAACCCTTGGTTCTGACTGAAAACGCCGAATCTTTCGACATCAAAGTTAATGTTGTCGGCGGCGGCGAAACCGGCCAGTCCGGCGCAATCCGCCACGGCATTACCCGTGCCCTGATCGACTTCGATGCCGCGCTGAAACCTGCCTTGTCTCAAGCCGGTTTTGTTACCCGCGATGCCCGCGAAGTTGAACGTAAAAAGCCAGGTCTGCGCAAAGCACGCCGTGCAAAACAATTCTCCAAACGTTAATGTTGGAAATTCAAAAAACCCTGCTTATCGCAGGGTTTTTTATTTGTAGCAGACGGTTTTCCATTGTTAATCTAAAGATTACGGATTGGGTAAAAATCAAAAACAGTAGATGAAAAATAGAAAAAACGCCCGGGTATGGTTTGAACAAGGGAAATCAGACCGGTTCCAATTCGCTCAGTCCGGGCAAATCTGCAAAACCGCGTTCTCGTATGATTTGGCAAAAATTGTTCAGATAGCTCTTGTCCGTATCTTCGGTGCGGACGGAGGCATACAGTTTGCTTTGCAGTCCGTCGGCAGTAATTTGGCGGTGGACGACATAGCCTTTTTCAAGGTAGGGCATGACTGTCCAATAGGGAAGGGCAGCAATGCCACGTCTGCTGGCAACCAGTTGGATGATGGCAATGGTCAGTTCGCTGTGCCGGCGTGGCGGGTTGATGTTTTTCGGAATCAGGATTTTTTTGGGCAAATCCAGCATCTCGTCGGGAACGGGATAAGTAATCAGGGTTTCCCCGATAAAGTCTTCCGCCGTCCAAACGTTTTTGGCGGCAAGCGGATGGTCCGGGGCGCAAATGCCGACCATTTCGTAGGCAAACAGCGGTTGGAAAGAAATACCGTTTTGGTTTTCCGCTTCGGAAACAATGGCAAGGTCGGCGCGGTGTTGCAGCAGCAGCCCGACGGGATCCGCTTGGAATCCCGATACGATATCCAGTTCGACTTGGGGCCACATCGGGCGGAATTCGCCCATGGCGGGCATCAGCCAGTCGAAACAGGTATGGCATTCGACGGCAATCCGCAGCTCTCCTGCCTCCCCTTCCGTGATTCGCGCCAAATCTCGTTCTGCAACAGCAACTTGAGGTATCAGTTCGTGGGCGAGGCGCAGCAGCCTTTCTCCAACCGGGGTAAAGCGCAAGGGCGTGGATTTGCGTTCGAACAGCGGCGTGCCGTAGTGGTTTTCAAGCATACGGATTTGGTGGGAAAGTGCGGATTGGGTAAGGAAAACCCGTTTGGCGGCAAGGGAGACGCTGCCGGTTTCTTCAAGTGCCAGCAGGGTTTTGAGGTGGCGCAATTCGATGATGGAATCCATAAGGCTTCAGACGGCATATTGAACCGGCGCATATTAAAATAATTCATATGCGGGTGCAAATCGGAAAAATGGGCGTTTCGGGCATTTGCGGTTAGAATGCCCGCTTGTTTGGAAATGACAGGAAAAAATATGGTTTTGCGCAGAGATTTTTTAGCCTGGTGCGACGAAACGTTGCAGACGGCATCGTTTAAAGATTACGCCCCCAATGGTTTGCAGGTTGAAGGGAGGGAATATATCGGGAAAATCGTTACGTCGGTAACGGCAAGCAGGGCAGCGATTGATTTTGCTGTGGAGCAGAAGGCAGATTTGCTTTTGGTGCATCACGGTATGTTCTGGAAAAGCGAGCTGCCGACCGTTACCGGTTGGAAAAAAGAACGGATTGCCGCACTGTTGCGGCACGACATCAATATGGCAGGCTACCATCTGCCTCTGGATGCACATCCCACACTGGGCAACAATGCCCAACTCGCCGACAGATTGGGTTTTGCGACAGAAAAACGGTTCGGAGAACAAGACCTGCTCAACTCGGGCTGCCTGAAACAAGCCAAGACACTCGGTGCATTGGCGGCGCACATTGAAACTGTCCTGCAACGCAAGCCTGTCGTCATCGGCAATCCCGAACACGAAATCCGACGGGTCGCATGGTGTACCGGCGGTGCACAGGGCTTTTTTCAGACGGCAATAGATGAAGGCGTCGATCTGTATCTGACGGGGGAAATTTCCGAAGCCCAATACCACCTCGCCAATGAAACGGGTACGGCTTTCATTTCGGCAGGGCATCACGCGACGGAACGCTACGGTGCGCGCGCGCTGGCAGAATCGGCGGCAGAGGCTTTCGGGTTGGAAGTGTGCCATTTTGACGAAAACAACCCGGCTTGAGTATTGAGAAATATCATAAAACTTTACCTTATTTTAAATAATGCTTTGAGTATCACTGCAAACTGGGTAAAATTGCAATGTTTAATGGCTCGGTATTCCCAAAATATTAGGACGACTGAATAATGGATAATCAAGAAATCAATAACGGCCGCCGCCGTTTCCTGACACTTGCGACCTGCGGCGCAGGCGGAGTGGCAGCATTGGGTGTGGCAACGCCGTTTGTGGCCAGTTTTTTCCCTTCGGAAAAAGCCAAGGCCGCCGGTGCTGCCGTCGAAGTGGATGTCAGCAAAATCGAAGCGGGTCAGATGTTGACTGCTGAGTGGCAAGGCAAACCGATTTGGGTGGTCAACCGCACAGATCAACAGCTTAAAGACCTGAAAGGCCTGAACGGCGAACTTACCGATCCCAATTCCGATGTGGAACAACAGCCGGAATACGCGAAAAACGGGACACGTTCGATTAAACCGAACATTCTCGTTGCTATCGGTATCTGTACCCATTTGGGCTGTTCGCCGACCTACCGTCCCGACATTGCACCTGCCGATTTGGGTGCGGGCTGGAAGGGCGGCTTTTTCTGCCCCTGCCACGGTTCGAAATTCGACATTGCAGGCAGGGTGTATAAAGGTGTTCCTGCGCCGACCAACTTGGTCGTACCGCCTTACAAATATCTGAGCGATACTACCATCTTGGTGGGCGAAGACTGAGAATAAGGAACGATAATTATGGCAAACCAAACCAATAGCAAAGCAAAAGCATTGTTAGGCTGGATGGACGCTCGTTTCCCCCTGTCTAAGATGTGGAATGAGCATTTGGCTCAATACTACGCACCAAAGAACTTCAACTTCTGGTATTATTTCGGCTCTTTAGCCTTGCTTGTCCTCGTGATTCAAATCGTCAGCGGTATTTTCCTGACTATGAACTACAAACCGGATGGCAACCTTAACGCCTACCATCTGCCTGCTGCCTTTACCGCAGTAGAGTACATCATGCGCGACGTGTCCGGCGGTTGGATTATCCGCTACATGCACTCCACCGGCGCATCTTTCTTCTTCATTGTTGTTTATCTGCATATGTTCCGTGGTTTGATTTACGGTTCGTACAAAAAACCCCGTGAGTTGGTATGGATTTTCGGTTCTTTGATTTTCTTGGCATTGATGGCGGAAGCCTTTATGGGCTACCTGCTGCCTTGGGGTCAGATGTCCTTTTGGGGCGCGCAGGTGATTATTAATCTGTTCTCCGCCATCCCTGTTATCGGTCCTGATTTGTCCACTTGGATCCGCGGCGACTTCAACGTTTCCGATGTTACCTTGAACCGCTTCTTCGCCCTGCACGTTATCGCCGTACCGCTGGTATTGCTCGGCTTGGTTGTGGCGCACATCATCGCCCTGCACGAAGTGGGTTCTAACAACCCTGACGGCGTTGAAATCAAGAAAAACAAAGACGAAAACGGTATCCCGCGCGATGGTATCCCATTCCATCCTTACTACACCGTTAAAGACATCTTGGGTGTTGTTGTATTCCTGATTGTCTTCTGTTCCGTGTTGTTCTTTGCACCTGAAGGCGGCGGCTACTTCTTGGAAGCGCCAAACTTCGATGCAGCAAATGCGCTGAAAACACCTCCGCACATTGCACCGGTATGGTACTTCACTCCGTTCTACGCCATTTTGCGTGCGATTCCCTCGTTCTTGGGAACACAGGTATGGGGTGTAATCGGTATGGGTGCGGCAGTTGTACTGATTGCCCTGTTGCCTTGGCTGGATAAAGGCGAGGTTAAATCCGTCCGCTATCGTGGCCCGATCTTTAAAACCGCATTGGTTCTGTTCATTATTGCCTTTATCGGTTTGGGTATTTTGGGTGCGATGGTGGCAACTGATACGCGTACTTTGGTTGCGCGCATCCTGTCCTTCGTTTATTTTGCATTCTTCTTGGGTATGCCGTTCTATACCAAACTGGATACTAACAAACCGGTTCCTGAACGTGTAACCATGAGTACCGCCAAACAGAAAATCATGTTTTTTGTTTATGTAGGTATTACGGCGGTTTGTGCATATCTGTTTGCAACCAACATCTGATGAGGGCAGTTAAAATGAAACAAGTTATGAAAAACTGGTTTGCTGCCTTACTGTTGGCAGTACCCATGAGTGCGGCATTTGCTTCGGGCGGTCATGCACACTATGAGAAAGTCGATATCGATTTGCGCGACCAAGTAAGCTTGCAGCGCGGCGCACAAATCTTTACCAACTACTGTCTGTCATGTCACTCGGCAAGCGGTATGCGTTTCAACCGTTTGAAAGACATCGGTTTGACTGACGAAGAAATCAAGAAAAACCTGATGTTTACCACCGATAATGTCGGCGATGTGATGCATGCTGCAATGGATCCTAAAGATGCGGCAAAATGGTTTGGTGCTGCTCCGCCCGATTTGACGTTGATTGCGCGTTCCAAAGGTGCAGACTACCTTTACGCCTATATGCGCGGATTCTATAAGGATCCTACGCGTCCGAGCGGATGGAACAATACCGTATTTGATAAAGTCGGTATGCCTCACCCGCTGTGGGAGCAACAAGGTGTTCAAGCCGTTGAGTTGGATGCCAAAGGTCAGCCGGTTATGGTAAAAGACGAACACGGCGAGATGAAGCCTAAGCTGTATTGGGAATCTACCGGTCTGCACAGCCGCCGTCTGCCGAACGGCAAAGTGATCCAAAAAGAGTACGACGCATATGTACGCGATTTGGTAAACTATCTTGTGTACATGGGCGAGCCTGCACAACTGCAACGCAAACGTATAGGCTATATCGTGATGATTTTCCTATTTGCGGTTATGCTGCCTTTGGCATACTTCCTGAAAAAAGAATATTGGAAAGACGTACATTAAGCGGTTGGAACAAAAGGGCAAATCCTTTAGGGTTTGCCCTTTTTTCATTTTGCCTGCCGTTTGAAAAGTCTGAATCCGTATGCCGTCTGAACATAGCTGCAACATTTCAGACGGCATCATTCTAAAAATGTCAGACATCGGGAACTTAATCAGGGTTTGTGGCAGATTGATATTGAATTAGGAAAAGGTCTGAAACCGTAAGCAGCATGGTAAGGCGATGTCGAACAGGTTTAAAGCCAATCCGCTATATTTTTTGGAGCTATGTCGAACAAACAGGTAGAATCGGAATAGGCGGCGGTTTTGTCCGGTGTGAAAATGTTTGAATATTAGGATGATTTATGGAGCTGATGACTGTGTTGCTATTGCTGGCGGCTTTGCTGTCAGGCGTGTTGTTTACATGGTTACTGATGAAGAGCCGGTTTCAAGGTGTATTAGCCGTATTGAACGCGCAATTGGCGGAAAAGGCGGCAAGATGTGATTTTGTTGAACAGGCACACGCAGAAATTGCATCGGAATTGGCCGTTTTGGATGGGAAATACGAGCATTTGCAGGACGAAAATTATGCTTTGGGCAATCGTTTTTCCGCAGCCGAAAAGCAGATTGCCCATTTGCAGGAAAAAGAGGCGGAATCGGTTCGGCTGAAGCAGTCGTATATCGAGTTGCAGGAAAAGGCGCAGGGTTTGGCGGTTGAAAACGAACGTTTGGCAACGCAGCTCGGGCAGGAGCGGAAGGCATTTGCCGACCAATATGCGCTGGAACGCCAAATCCGCCAAAGAATCGAAACCGATTTGGAAGAAAGCCGCCAAACTGTCCGCGACGTGCAAAACGATCTTTCCGATGTGGGCAACCGTTTTGCCGCCGCCGAAAAACAGATTGCCCATTTGCAGGAAAAAGAGGCGGAAGCGGAGCGGTTGAGGCAGTCGCATACCGAGTTGCAGGAAAAGGTACAGGGTTTGGCGGTTGAAAACGAACGTTTGGCAACGCAAATCGAACAGGAACGCCTTGCTTCTGAAGAGAAGCTGTCCTTACTGGGCGAGGCGCGCAAGAGCTTGAGCGATCAGTTTCAAAATCTTGCCAACACGATTTTGGAAGAAAAAAGCCGCCGTTTTACCGAGCAGAACCGGGAGCAGCTCCATCAGGTTTTGAACCCGTTGAACGAACGCATCCACGGTTTCGGCGAGTTGGTCAGGCAAACTTATGACAAAGAATCGCGCGAGCGGCTGACTTTGGAAAACGAATTGAAACGGCTTCAAGGGTTGAATGCGCAGCTGCACAGCGAGGCAAAGGCACTGACCAACGCGCTGACCGGTACGCAGAACAAGGTTCAGGGCAATTGGGGCGAGATGATTCTGGAAACGGTTTTGGAAAATTCCGGTCTTCAGAAAGGGCGGGAATATGTGGTTCAGGCGGCATCCGTCCGAAAAGAGGAAGACGGCGGCACGCGCCGTCTCCAGCCCGACGTTTTGGTCAACCTGCCTGACAACAAGCAGATTGTGATTGATTCTAAGGTTTCGCTGACGGCTTATGTGCGCTATACGCAGGCGGCGGATGCGGATGCGGCGGCACGCGAGTTGGCGGCACACGTTGCCAGCATACGCGCGCATATGAAAGGCTTGTCGCTGAAGGATTACACCGATTTGGAAGGTGTGAACACATTGGATTTCGTCTTCATGTTTATCCCTGTCGAACCGGCCTACCTGTTGGCGTTGCAGAATGACGCGGGCTTGTTCCAAGAGTGTTTCGACAAACGGATTATGCTGGTCGGCCCCAGTACGCTGCTGGCGACTTTGCGGACGGTGGCGAATATTTGGCGCAACGAGCAGCAAAACCAAAACGCGCTGGCGATTGCGGACGAAGGCGGCAAGCTGTACGACAAGTTTGTCGGCTTCGTACAGACGCTCGAAAGCGTCGGCAAAGGCATCGATCAGGCGCAAAACAGCTTTCAGACGGCATTTAAGCAACTTGCCGAGGGGCGCGGGAATCTAGTCGGACGCGCCGAGAAACTGCGTCTGTTGGGCGTGAAGGCAGGCAAACAGCTTCAACGGGATTTGGTCGAGCGTGCCAACGAACAGACGGCATTTGCTTTGGGCAAACCTTCGGAACAGAAGGCGGCTGACGAAGCCGAATAGGAAGGGCGGATGTGTTTCAGACGGCATCAGTGCAGATGATGCCGTCTGAAGACCGTAGTGAAAGCGGTTAGAAAAACGGATTGTGCCGCTTTTCGTGTCCGATGGAAGTCATACGCCCGTGTCCGGCGACAACTTGCACGGTTTCGGGGAGAGCGAATAATTTGTTGCGGATATTGTTGATTAAGTCGGCGTGGTTGCCGCGCGGAAAATCGGTCCTGCCTATGGTTTCGTAAAACAGCACGTCGCCCGCAGTCAGCAGCTCTGCTTCGGCGCAATAGAAAACCACGTGTCCGGGCGTGTGCCCCGGAATATGCAGCACTTGAAAGGCATAGCGTCCGACCGTGAGCGTTTCGCCTTCTTCGAGCCAACGGTTCGGCGAAAATGCGGGCGAGACGGGAAATCCGTATTGCGCGGTGGTTTGCGGCAGCGATTGGAGCAGGAATTCATCGTCCGGATGAGGTCCGAGGACGGGAACGTTACGCGTTTTCAGCATCTCGACCACGCCGCCTGCATGATCGAGATGGCCGTGCGTCAGCCAGATTGCCGTGAGCGTAAGTTTGCGGTTTGCCAACGCTTGCAGCAGGAACGGCACGTCGCCGCCGACATCGGTCAGGACGGCTTCGCCACTTTCGTCGTCCCAAATCAGGGTGCAGTTTTGGCGGAAGGGGGTAACGGGGAGGATTTCGTAACGTAGGGTCATCGGCGTGTTCCTAAACGGTTTTCAGACGGCATCGGGTTTGCCGTTTGTTTTATGGCGGTTTGCCGCCTGTTTGGATATTGGGGGAATCAGGTGATTAAGAAGATAATCGGCGGCATCATACCGATTTTTACGGCGGTTTTCATCCATGCATCGGCAGGCGCGGCGGATTTGATGCTGGCGCAGGAATACAAAGACCAAGAGATTGCAGGCTGGGCGATGAGCGAGAAACTCGACGGCGTGCGCGCCTATTGGGACGGAAAGCACCTGATGAGCCGTCAGGGCTATGCGTTTACGCCGCCCAAAGGTTTTACCGCGCAGTTTCCGCCTTATCCTTTGGACGGCGAATTGTACAGCGGACGCGGTCAGTTCGAGCAGATTTCCGCTACCGTGCGTTCTGCTTCTTCAGACTGGCGCGGTATCCGCCTGCACGTTTTCGACGTACCCAAGGCTCAGGGCAACCTCTACCAACGTTTGGCAGCCGCAACGCAATGGCTGAAAACGCATCCGAACGCGCCGATTACCATCATCCCGCAAACCAAAGTGCGCGACCGGCGGTACGCGATGGATTTTTTGAAACAAATCGAAGCGCAGGGCGGCGAAGGCGTGATGTTGCGCCATCCCGATTCGGGTTATGAATCGGGTAGAAGTGGGCATTTGTTGAAGCTGAAAAGCCAATACGACGACGAATGCACGGTAACGCGGCACTATGAGGGCAAAGGGAGAAACGCCGGACGGTTGGGCGCGGTCGGCTGCAAAAACCGGCACGGCGAATTCCGCATTGGCAGCGGTTTCAAAGACAAAGACCGCGACAACCCGCCCAAAATCGGCACGCTGATTACCTACCGCTACCGTGGCTTTACGCGGAAAGGCACGCCGAAATTCGCCACCTTCGTGCGCGCGCGTACCGACCGTTGAGCAGGACGGTTCGGACGGCAGCCGATACTTTGGTTTATAATTTTCCTTTTACCGACCGATTCCGACATATGACCGATTTAGAAACCAAACGCCTTGAAACACAGGCGATGCTTGAAAACGCCGAACTTTTGTTCGACCAAGGGCAATGCCGCGCCGCGCTGCAAAAAGTGGCGGATGAGATTACGCGCGATTTGGGCGGCAGATATCCGTTGCTCCTGCCCGTGATGGGCGGGGCGGTGGTGTTTACGGGCCAGTTGTTGCCGCTGTTGCGCTTTCCGTTAGATTTTGATTATGTTCACGTTTCCCGTTACGGCGACAAGCTGGAGGGTGGTGCGTTCAACTGGAAGCGTATGCCCGATGCGGAACAAATCCGGGGCAGGCACGTGGTCGTGTTGGACGATATTTTGGACGAAGGGCATACGATGTCCGCCATTCAAGCCAAACTTTTGGAAATGGGGGCGGCAAGCTGCCGTTCGGCGGTGTTCGCCAACAAGCTGATTGACAAACCCAAGCCTATCCGAGCCGATTATGTCGGACTGGATGTGCCGAACCGTTATGTTTTCGGTTACGGTATGGATGCGGCAGGCTGCTGGCGCAATTTGGGCGAGATTTACGCATTGGGCGGAAAATAAGGATGCAATGCCGTCTGAAGGCCTTTCAGACGGCATTGCGCCCATATGCCGGCAGGACAACGAGGAACAGGACGCATAATATGATAGGGCTTTTAATCATCACACACGAAACCATAGGCGAAGCCTACCGCAAGCTGGCACATCATTTTTTTCCGGGCGGGCTGCCTGAAAACGTCCGCATACTCGGCGTGCAGCCGACGGAAGACCAAGACGACATCATCAACAACGCCATTGCCGCGCTGCAAGAGTTTCCTGAAAACCACGGCGTATTGATTATGACCGACATCTTCGGCGCGACCCCCTGCAATGCCGCCCGCCGGCTCGTGCGCGAAAGCAAATCGGCGATTTTGACTGGGCTGAACGCGCCGATGATGATTAAGGCCGTCCAATATTCGCCGGCGGCGGAAGACCTTGCCGCCTTCACCGAGAGTGTCAGGGAAGCGGCGGTAAAGGGCATTTTCGCCATCACGTCCGCGCCCGAAGATTTGGTGTGCCGGCGCAGCGGCGATGCCGTCTGAAGAAGCGGCAGGGCAGGAAAACATTTTAAACGGCGTCTGCTGCCGATATACATAACACGGGAACCGAAATGCTCAAACAATCCATCGAAATCATCAACAAACTCGGACTCCACGCCCGCGCGTCCAGCAAGTTCACCCAAACCGCGTCCCAATTCAAAAGCGAAGTCTGGGTTACGAAAAACGGCAGCCGCGTCAACGGCAAAAGCATTATGGGGCTGATGATGCTCGCAGCCGCCAAGGGTACGGTCATCGAACTGGAGACGGACGGCGCGGACGAGGCGGAAGCGATGCGCGCCCTGACCGACTTAATCAACGACTACTTCGGCGAGGGAGAATAATGAGTATCGTGCTGCACGGCGTGGCGGCGGGCAAAGGCATTGCCGTCGGTTGCGCCCACCTGATTGCGCGCGGCACGGAGGAAGTGCCGCAGTATGATGTCGCGGAGGCGGACACCGATGCCGAAGCCGAACGTTTCGATGCCGCCGTCAAAGCCACGCGCAAAGAGTTGGAACAGCTCCGCAGCGCGATTCCCGAAAACGCCCCGACCGAGTTGGGCGCGTTCATCTCGCTGCACCTGATGCTCTTGACCGATGTTACCTTGTCGCGCGAACCCGTCGATATTTTAAGGGAACAAAAAATCAACGCCGAGTGGGCATTGAAGCAGCAGAGCGACAAACTCGCCGCCCAATTCGACAATATGGACGATGCCTATTTGCGCGAACGCAAGCAGGATATGCTGCAAGTCGTCCGCCGCATCCACAACAACCTGATCGGGCAGGGCAACGAGTTGGAGGTTGCCGACAACCTGTTTGACGAAACCGTGCTGATTGCAAACGACCTTTCGCCCGCCGACACGGTTTTGTTTAAAGAGCAGCGCATTGCCGCCTTCGTTACCGATGCCGGCGGCCCCACCGGGCATACGGCGATTTTGGGCAGGAGCTTGGACATCCCGTCCGTCGTCGGGCTGCACAACGCGCGCAAACTGATTACCGAAGGCGAAACAGTCATCGTGGACGGCATCAACGGCATCCTGATTATCGCGCCCGATGAAACCGTCTTGGACGAATACCGCCGCCGCGCCCGCGAATACCGCAGCCACAAACGCGAGTTGAACAAGCTCAAAAAAACCGCCGCCGCCACCGCCGACGGGGTCTGCATCGAGCTTGTGGGCAATATAGAATCCGCCGAAGACGTGAAACCGCTGCACAACCTCGGCGCAGACGGCATCGGGCTGTTCCGCAGCGAGTTTCTTTACCTGAACCGCGATACGATGCCGTCTGAAGACGAGCAGTACGAAGTGTACAGCGCGATTGTCAAAAAAATGAAGGGCAAAAGCGTAACGATACGGACAGTCGATTTGGGTGTGGACAAGAATCCGCGCTGGTTCGGGAAAAACAGCACGCCCAACGGCAGCCTCAACCCCGCGCTGGGCATGACCGGCATCCGCCTGTGCCTTGCCGAACCGGTCATGTTCCGCACCCAGATGCGCGCCATCCTCCGTGCGGCGGTACACGGCCCCGTCCGCATGATGTGGCCGATGATTACCTCCGTATCCGAAGTGCGCCAGTGCCTGATTCATTTGGACACCGCCCGCCGCCAGCTTGCCGAACGCGGCGATGCCTTCGGCGAAGTTGGCATCGGCTGCATGATTGAAATTCCGTCTGCCGCGCTGACCGTCGGCAGCATTTTGAAACTGGTCGATTTCATCTCCGTCGGCACCAACGATTTGATCCAATATATTCTGTCAGTCGATCGCGGCGACGACAGCGTCAGCCACCTCTACCAGCCCGGCCATCCTTCCGTGTTGAAAATGCTGCAACACGTCATCCGTACCGCCAACCGTATGGAAAAAGACGTGTCCGTGTGCGGCGAAATGGCGGGCGACACGGCGTTTACCCGCGTTTTATTGGGTATGGGGCTGCGCCGTTTTTCGATGAATCCAAACAACATCCTGCCCGTCAAAAACATCATTCTGCACAGCAATGCCGGACAGCTCGAAAACGATATTGCGAAAGTCATCCGCTGCGAAGACGAAGAGAAGTCGGAAAAGCTGATCAAACAGATCAACAGCGTGTCGGTCGAGGAAGAAGCCGAAGTCAAGGGGCGGAAATAAATATTGTTGACAATGTGAGCGGATTGCAGTCAAATAACGCCCTTAAAAAAATACAGCTGCTTTGGTCAAGAAATGCCGTCTGAAAGGTTTTTCAGACGGCATTTTGTTTTTAAGGAAGCATCAACGGAAACGGACGATTTCCTTGTCTTCGATATGGATGCGTACCGTATCGTTTCCCGATATTTCACCGGCGTGCGGCATATCGAGGTTCAGCCACAGGATGCCGTGTTTCGGATGGAGGACGGACAGGCTGAACGATTCGGGCAAACAGGTACGGGATAATACGCGGCACTCCATGCCGTCTTGGTCGAAACGCACCGCATTTTGCGGGATATGGCGGTCATCGTCGGTGTTGGGCAGACCCATCAGTCGGGCGACCTGCACGCAGGATGGTGTTTTGACCAATGTTTCGGGCGTGCCGTATTGTAGAATCCTCCCTTCATGCATCACGGCGATTTCGTCCGCCGCCGTGCAGGCCTCTTCGGGCGAATGCGTTACCAAAACGGCAGGGATGCCGCCGTTTCGGATACGTTCGGCAGTCATGCGGCGCAGCCGGTCGCGCAAATGCGTGTCCAAACTGGAAAACGATTCGTCCAGCAACAGCAGGGAAGGGCGGACAACCAAAGCGCGCGCCAGTGCCAACCGTTGCTTCTCGCCTCCGGAAAGTTTTTCAGGCTTGCGGTGCACCTCGTTTTCCAGTCCGACTTCGGCAAGTGCCGACAAGGCGAGGCGTTCGGCTTTGGCTTTCGGCATTTTTTGCATTTTCAAACCGAATGCCGCATTTTCCAGCGCACTCATATGGGGAAACAGCGCGTAATCTTGAAACATCAGCGAAATACGGCGTTTTTCGGGCGGCATACGGGTAATGTTTTCCCCGTTCAGCCATATTTCGCCGCCGTCCGTCCGGACAATCCCCGCAATCATATTCAGCAGGGTGGATTTTCCGCATCCCGACCGCCCCAAAACGGCGAGTATTTTGCCGCGCCCGACAGTCAGGCAGATGTTGTCGGCGACGGTTTTATCGCCGAAGCGTTTGCAGAGTCCGTTCAGTTCAAGCATGGCGCATCCTATAAACGTATGCCGTCCAGCCACTCGGACAGCGGATGGGCGGCATCAATCAGACCGTAACGGCAAAACGCGTCCAGCGTAACCAGTTGCGCGTCGTGCATCATGTTTCCCGACAACATGGCGGCAACCAGGCTGCCGATGTCCATTTTCTCAAAACACGCCACCTCACCGTCCTGATTTTCAGGCAGGAAGGTTTCGGGCAGGACGGCATCGAATACATACAGGATTTCATTGTGGACACCCCGGCTGACGGGGCGCAGGCTGTGCAGCCGAGATACCGGACGGATGAGCGGAAACAGCATTTTATCCAAACTGGCTTCTTCGCTGCTTTCACGGCACACGGCTTCAGACGGCACTTCGCCGCCGGAAACACCGCCGGCGGCAGTATTGTCGAGTTTGTCGGGATCGACTGCTTTGTGCGGACTGCGCCTGCCTATCCAGAAATGCCATCGGCCGTCCGATTCGGTCAGACCGTTGAGATGGACGGCGCGGCTGAGCAGTCCGAACGGACGGAAAGCGGCGCGTTCGAGTGCGAACAAGATATTGCCAGCGTCGTCGGTCAGGTCGAAACACTCGTTGCGCCATCCGTGAAGCAGCCCCGCCTTGTTCCATGTGCGGGCGAGGTGCTGCAAGCGGCCGCCCATATCTGACCAGCCGTCCGCATTCAGAAAAATGCCGTCTGAAGACTCCGAGCAGCCTGCCCTCCAGTCTGTCTTAACGCGCTCCGCCCATTCCTGTGACAGATTTCCCAAAGGCAGACCGTTCAGATACAGTGTTTTCCAGCAACTTTCTGCACCGTAACTTGCTTTTGCCCACTCGAACAGGGCATCAAGGTCGTGTTTGCTGACGGATTCGGTAAAACGGACGGTCGGCATAGTCGGCTTTCTTGAACATAATGCGGAAGATTGTAGCCAAACCGCCTGAATTTGCAACCGCAAACAGACGGCGGTCTGCCGTTCCGATATTGCGGCAGGAAGGAAAATCCGGCAAAAAACGGAGGTAGCAGGAAACAGGCAAAACAAAACCCCTCGGCATTGAACCGAGGGGTTTGATATTTGGTTGCGGGAGCAGGATTCGAACCTACGACCTTCGGGTTATGAGCCCGACGAGCTACCATGCTGCTCCATCCCGCGTCAGAAGATGAAACTATACGGTAGATTTTTTATGTTGTCAAACATTACTTCCGCGAAAAATCATAAAATTTTGCCGTCCGGCGGTTTATGCCTGATTTGAAATATTATTTTCTTTACAAAAGTTCATGTTCGTGATTTAATTTTGGTTAACATTGAAACAGGGGTGCTGCCTGATGTTCAGGCGGCTGAGAAATACCCTTTACACCCGATCGGGATAATACCTGCGTGGGGAGTTTTCACGGATTCTGCCTTTCAGACGGCATTGGTTTTCAAATGCCGTCTGAAAACGCAAAACGCTCCTGTTTCTTTATTCTAAACGAGAAAACAGGAGCATTTTTTATGACTACGCCAAAAAAAACTGCCAAAACTTCCGGCAACGAAGCGCGCGAGCTTGCCGACTTGAGCGAAGACATCGGCATCCGCTTCAAATATCCGAACTCCGAACGCGTGTATCTGCAAGGCAGCCGCGACGACATCCGCGTGCCTTTGCGCGAAATCCGTCAGGACGACACTTACACGGCGCAAGGTACGGAAGCCAATCCGCCGATTCCCGTTTATGACACCAGCGGCGTGTACGGCGACCCGGCGGCACACATCGACCTGAAACAAGGCTTGCCGCACATCCGCACGGCGTGGCTGGACGAACGCGGCGATACCGAAATCCTGCCCAAGCTCTCCAGCGAATACGGCATTGAACGCGCGCACGACCCGCAAACCGCCCATCTGCGTTTCAACCAAATCACCCGTCCGCGCCGCGCGAAAAGCGGCCGCAATGTAACCCAGCTTCACTACGCGCGCCAAGGCATTATCACGCCCGAAATGGAGTTTGTCGCCATACGCGAACGTTTAAAATTAGACGAATTGTCCCAAAAACCGGAATACGCCAAGCTCTTGAAACAGCATGCAGGACAAAGTTTCGGCGCGAACATCCCGACCCGTCCCGACCAAATCACGCCCGAATTTGTACGCCAAGAAATCGCCGCCGGACGCGCGATTATCCCCGCCAACATCAACCACCCCGAACTCGAACCGATGATTATCGGCCGCAACTTCCGAGTCAAAATCAACGGCAATTTGGGCAACTCCGCCGTCACTTCCAGCCTGACCGAAGAAGTCGAAAAAATGGTGTGGTCGCTGCGTTGGGGCGCGGATACGATTATGGATTTGTCCACCGGTGCGCACATCCACGAGACGCGCGAATGGATTATCCGCAACGCGCCCGTCCCCATCGGCACAGTGCCCATCTATCAGGCTTTGGAAAAAACCGGCGGCATTGCCGAAGACCTGACTTGGGATTTGTTCCGCGACACTTTAATCGAACAGGCGGAGCAAGGAGTGGACTATTTCACCATACACGCGGGCGTGTTGCTGCGCTATGTACCGATGACCGCCAACCGCCTCACCGGTATCGTATCGCGCGGGGGTTCGATTATGGCGAAATGGTGTCTCGCCCACCACAAAGAAAACTTCCTCTACACGCATTTCGACGAAATCTGCGAAATTATGAAAGCCTACGACGTATCGTTCAGCCTCGGCGACGGCCTGCGCCCCGGCTGCATTGCCGATGCCAACGACGAATCCCAATTTGCCGAGCTGCACACCTTGGGCGAATTGACCGCCAAAGCGTGGGAACACGACGTACAAGTGATGATCGAAGGTCCCGGCCATGTACCGCTGCAACGCGTCAAAGAAAATATGACCGAAGAGCTGCAACACTGCTTTGAAGCACCGTTTTACACCCTCGGCCCGCTCGTTACCGACATCGCCCCCGGCTACGACCACATCACCTCGGGCATAGGCGCGGCCAATATCGGCTGGTACGGCACGGCGATGCTTTGTTACGTTACCCCCAAAGAGCATTTGGGGCTGCCCGACAAAGAAGATGTGCGCACCGGCATCATCACCTACAAACTCGCCGCCCACGCCGCCGACCTCGCCAAAGGCTGGCCGGGCGCACAGTTGCGCGACAACGCCCTGAGCAAGGCGCGTTTCGAGTTCCGCTGGCGCGACCAATTCCGCCTCAGCCTCGACCCCGAACGCGCCGAAAGCTTCCACGACGAAACCCTGCCCGCCGAAGGCGCGAAAATCGCCCACTTCTGCTCGATGTGCGGCCCCAAATTCTGCTCGATGAAAATCACGCAGGAAGTGCGCGACTACGCCGACAAGCAAAAAGCCCAACGGCAGGGTATGGAAGAAAAAGCGGTCGAGTTCGTCAAAAAAGGCGCGAAGATTTACAGTTAAACATCAAGCAAAAAATGCTGTCTGAAAACCGGATGTCGGGTTTCAGACGGCATTCTTTCGCTTGTGAAAATGATTAAACAACCGATAATTAAAGTAATTTTTAAAATTTTTATATTCACATAGATGGGGATGATGGGATTTAGGGTTCTGATTTTGTTTTTGAGAGAATGAAGGAATTTGAGATTGTGGGCGATTATCGGGAAAAATAGAATCTTTCCGCCGTCATTCCCGCGCAGGCGGGAATCCAGGCCCGTCCGCACGGAAACTTATATGTCGTCATTCCACCCATCCCGCGCCACCCTCAACGGTTCAAATCCACACAAAAAAACACATCCCGTCATTCCCACGAAAGTGGGAATCTAAGACTCGGGGTTGGAGAAACCGTTTTATCCGATAAGTTTCCGCACCGACAAAACTAGATTCCCGCCTGCGCGGGAATGACGGCATATCGGCAGGCGCAGGATAAATGCGTAAGGTGCTGTATATGGCTACCGTGGTAGCGACACGTTTTGAACCGCTTATTCGGGATTTCTACCAACGCCTGCTGTCCAAGGGTAAGCCGTATAAGGTTGCCGTTACGGCATGTATGCGCAAACTGCTGACGATATTGAATGTCCGGATGAGTGATTATTTTGTCGAAAACGATACCGCCGAAAACGGTATCCGGACGGCTTGATTTGAGTTTTAGTATTTTTGCCCGACGGGGTGAAAAATACAGTTGCTACGGCTCGATGAATCGTCAGAAATACCCGAACCGTCATTCCCGCGCAGGCGGGAATCCAGACTGGTCGGCACGGAAACTTATCGGGAAAAAAGGTTTCTCCGGCCCTGAATCCTGGATTCCCACTTTCGTGGGAATGACGGCGGTAGATTTGGCGGATGCGGCGGATTTGGCAGGCCTCAACCCATCCTACAACCCACTCTGCCCGCTTTTTATGAATCCGCCGCCATCCCGGAAAACGCAAAAAATGCCGTCCGAAAACCTTTCAGACGGCATTTTTGCGGGCAAATCAGTAAAAGACTTCGCGCCAGCTTAAGCGTTTCATACCGCACGTCGGACCGGGCAGGTTTCGGGTTTCGGAAGGGCGGTGTGAAATGAAACGCGGCGGATGACACGGATGCCGTCTGAAAGCGGCGGGCCGGCCCGGCAGCGTCAACCCAAGGCGAAAAGTTCCCTGCCGCGGTCTTTGAGCCATTGCTTGGCTTCGTCTGCGTAGGGTGCGAAGCAGCGGGTCAGCGCCCAGAACGCGCGGCTGTGGTCGGCGTGGGCGAGGTGGCAGAGTTCGTGTATGCAGACATAGTCGGCAACGTATTCCGGTGCGCCGACCAGCCGCCAGTTGAGGCGTATGCCTGTGGTTTTGCGGCACACGCCCCAGAAGGTTTTGGCAGAGGTCAGCGAGGAGGAGGCGGGGAACAGTTGTGTGGTGCGGGCGTGGTGTTCGAGGCGGGGAAGCAGGTAGCTTTGAGCCTGCCGTTTCAGAAAGGTTGCCAACAGTGCTGCCTGTTTGTCGTGCGTGTCTTCGGGAACGCGGATTTCAGACGGCATCAGTAGGATTTGCGTGTCTTGATGGGCGGTGAGGGCAAGCTGTCTGCCGTGGAACCAGATATGTTCGGGCAGCCGGTTTTCGGCAGTTTGCGGCGGCGGTGTTTTCGCCAGTGTTTGCCGCAGGACGGCTTCGTTTTCATACAGCCAGCGGTTTAGAGCGGAGACGGAGAAGCAGGGTGGGACGCTGATGCGGACGGTATGTGTGCCGGCGGGGCGGATAATCAGGTTTTTCTTGGCACGGCGCTTGATTTCGACGGTCAGTTCCATGCCGTCTGAAAGGGTGTAGACAAAGGCGGTCATGCGGTTTCAGACGGCATTTTGGCGGCAAACGGGCCTGCGCCGGAAATGAGCGGCTGCTGCGTTTCGATGAGGTGTTCGCATTTTTCCATCAATTCGGCTTCGCTGCCGCTTGCGTGCGGGATGGTCGGACAGATGACGACGGTGATTTCCCCCGGATATTTCAGAAAGGAGTTTTTCGGCCAAAATTCGCCGCTGTTGAGGGCGACGGGGACGATGTCCATCTCAAACATTTTCGCCATGCGCGCGCCGCCGAGTTTGTATTTGCCGCGTTTTCCGGGCGCAAGGCGCGTGCCTTCGGGGAAAATGGTAATCCAATAGCCTTCGTTTTTGCGCGCCAACCCCTGTTTTATGAGCTGCTCGTTGGCTTCGCGGCGGTTGTTGCGGTCTATGCCTATGGTTTTGACCAGTTTCAAGCCCCAGCCGAAAAAGGGGATTTTGAACAACTCGCGTTTGGCAACGTAAACCTGCGGCGGAAAAATGTCCTGAAGGGCAAGCGTTTCCCAGCCGCTTTGGTGTTTGGCGCAGATGACGGCGGGGCGGTCGGGGATGTTTTCCGCGCCGATGATGCGGTATTTGAGCCCGACGATGTGTTTGAGCGAGAGGTTGAGGATTTTGACCCAGACCCGCGCCATCTTGTGCGCCCCGTCCCGGAAAGGCGAGGCGAGCAGCATAAAGGGAAAGAGGAAAATCAGGGTGGAACAGAGTATCAGCCAGTAAATCAGGTTGCGGATGATGAGCATGGTTTTGCCTTGTCGGAATGCGGTATGTTCAGTCGGCTTGCGGTGCGGCGTTTTCCTGTATGATGTATTGTGAGAAATCGAGCAGGGTATCGAAAACCTGTGTGTGTTCGGGCAATTCGTGTCCGTGTTGGGAGAGCGTTTTTTTGCCTTTTCCGGTCAGAACCAGCGCGGGTTTGCCGCCGACGGCATCGATTGCCTGCAAATCGCGCAGGCTGTCGCCGACCAGCCAGGTTTCCGAGGCTTGGGCGTTGAAGCGTCCGATGATGTCTTCAATCATACCCGGTTTGGGCTTGCGGCAGTTGCAGTTGTCGGCATCGGTGTGCGGGCAGAACCAGATGCCGTTGATTTCGCCGCCCGCCTGACGGATGAGGCGGTGCATTTTGGCATGCATTTCGGTGAGGTCTTGAACGGTAAAATATTTGCGGCCGATGCCGGATTGGTTGGTGGCAACGGCAACGGTGCAGCCTGCCTGCGTCAGGAATGCCACCGCATCCATGCTGCCTTCGATAGGTATCCACTCGTCAACGGATTTGACGAAGTCGTCGCGGTCCCGGTTGATGACGCCGTCGCGGTCGAGAATGATGAGTTTCATCGCGTTTCCTTTGGATTGGGGCAGGTCGGGGGTGGCATTATACTGAAATATCGGTGGAAATGCGCCTGTGCTGCGCGATAACGAGGCAATGCCGTCTGAAGCCGCCGGCGGGCTTCAGACGGCATTTTGCCTTTATCCTTTAAATACGGGGACGAGTTCCATTTGGCTCAATACCTGTGCGGCGATGTTGACGATGCCGAAAAGGAAGACACAAACCATCAGCCACAAGCCGCCGTAAACTTTATAGGTTTTACCTGCGCCGAATTTTTTGCGTGAACGGTAGAGCAGCATAGCGGGGATGATGCCTGTCCAGATGGTTGCTGCCAGGCCGACGTAGCCGATGGCAGTAACGAAGCCGGTAGGGAAGAGCAGGCAGGAAATTAGAGGCGGCAGGAAGGTCAGCGCGGCGGTTTTGGTGCGGCCGGAGATGCTGTCGTTCCATTTGAAGATGTCGGCGATGTAGTCGAACAGACCTAAGGTTACGCCTAAAAACGAGGTGGCGATTGCCATGTAGGAAAACAGGGACAATATTTTATCCATATTGCCGGTTTGGGCGAATTTGGACAGGGTTTCAATCAGGACGGAGACTTGCCCTTCGGCGGCGATGACGGGGGCGAACTCGTTGCGCGGCAGGTTGCCTTGGATGGCGATTTGCCAGAGGACGTAAATTACCAGCGCAATCAGTGTGCCCGTCCAGATAGATTTCGCCACTTTGGGCGCGTCGCCTTTAAAGTATTTAAGCAGGCTGGAGACGTTGCCGTGGAAGCCGAAGGAAGCGAGGCAGACGGGCAGGGCGGTGGCGACATAAATCCAGTAGTTGGTGCCGGTAGGGGCTTGGGTGTCAAATAAGACAGGCATTTTGGCATCGGCAATTAGGCTGCCGGTTGCCCAAATAAAGGTTAATACCATGCCGCCGATGAGGACGCTGGTGAAGCGGTCGACCAAGCGTGCGGATGCCCATACGCAAAAGGCGAGGATGCCGAAGAAGACGAGTTGGCCGACGGTGAGCGAAATTTCTCCGCCTGCCGCGCTGCCCAGCCCTTTGGCGGTCAGGTCGCCGCCGACGAAGATATAAGCGTAAGTAAGCAGGTATAAAACGAAGGCGACGGCGATGCCGTTGATGATGTTCCAGCTCCGTCCGAGCAGGTCTTTGACCATGGTGTCGAAACTTGCGCCGTGGGGATAGTGGGTGTTGACTTCCAAAATCATCAGGCCGCTGGAGAGCATGGAAAACCAGGTGTACAGCAACACGGCCAGCGAGCCGGTAAACCATACGCCGGAGGTGGCGGTGGGGTTGGCGAGCATACCTGCGCCGATGACCGTGCCGGCGATAATCATCGCGCCGCCGAACAGGGAAGGGGTTTTGGTTGACATATTTTATCTTTCTGACGAAAAGCGTGGCCGCCATTATGCCGTAAAGTGCGGGGGGCTGTAAGGTGTTTGCAGTCATGCCGTCTGAAAGTCTGTTCAGACGGCATGACGTTCCATAGTATAATCTTTTCCCTTTTGGGCAACGGCGGACGCCGCCGTGTTTTTGAATGATGGGAGGCAGGATGTCTGACAGAAAATATAATGTGGACGCAGAGGAAATTGCCAAGTTCAGCCGGATTGCCGACAAATGGTGGGACAAGTCGGGCGAATTCAAGTCCTTGCACGACATCAATCCGCTGAGGCTGGATTATATCGACGGACACGCAAATTTGCGCGGCAAACGGGTTTTGGACGTGGGCTGCGGCGGCGGCATCCTGGCGGAAAGTATGGCGCGGCGCGGCGCGGCGTTTGTCAAAGGCATTGATATGGCGGAGCAGTCGCTGGAAACCGCCCGCCTGCACGCGGCTTTGAACAATGTCACCGATATCGAATACGAATGTATCCGCGTGGAAGACCTTGCCGAGGCGGAGCCTCACTCGTTCGATGTGGTAACGTGCATGGAAATGATGGAACACGTCCCCGATCCCGCCGCCATCGTGCGTGCTTGTGCCAAGCTGGTCAAGCCGGACGGCATGGTGTTTTTTTCCACCATCAATAAAAACCCGAAATCGTACCTGCATCTGATTGTGGCGGCGGAATATCTGTTGAAGTTTGTCCCCAAAGGCACGCACGACTGGAAAAAATTCATCGCGCCTGCCGAGCTGGCGCGGATGTGCCGTCAGGCGGGCTTGGATGTGGCGGATACGAAGGGTATGACTTACCATGTGTTGTCGCAAACTTATGCCCTGTGCGATTCGACCGATGTGAATTATATGTTTGCCTGCCGTCCGGCGTTCTGACGGCGGGTTTGCCCGTTTTTGAGCAAGTGAGTTGATATGTCTGTCTATACCAGTGTTTCCGATGATGAAATGCGCGGCTTCCTGAGCGGTTACGATTTGGGGGAATTTGTTTCCCTGCAGGGTATCGCGCAGGGGATTACCAACAGCAATTATTTTCTGACGACGACTTCGGGACGTTATGTGCTGACCGTGTTTGAAGTGTTGAAACAGGAAGAGTTGCCGTTTTTTCTGGAGCTTAACCGGCATTTGAGTATGAAGGGCGTGGCGGTTGCCGCGCCGGTTGCGCGCAAAGACGGCCGGCTTGATTCCGTTTTGGCGGGCAAGCCCGCCTGTCTGGTTGCCTGCCTGAAAGGTTCGGATACTGCGCTGCCGACGGCGGAGCAGTGTTTCCATACCGGTGCGATGCTGGCCAAAATGCACCTTGCCGCCGCCGATTTCCCTTTGGAAATGGAAAACCCGCGTTACGATGCGTGGTGGACGGAGGCGTGCGCCCGACTGCTGCCTGTCCTGTCGCAAGCCGATGCCGCGCTGCTGTGTTCCGAAATCGATGCGCTGAAGGACAATCTCGGCAATCATCTGCCTTCGGGCATCATCCACGCCGATTTGTTTAAAGACAATGTGTTGCTTGACGGCGGTCAGGTATCGGGCTTCATCGATTTCTATTACGCCTGCCGGGGCAATTTTATGTATGACTTGGCGATTGCGGTCAACGATTGGGCAAGGACGGCGGACAATAAGTTGGATGAGGCGTTGAAAAAGGCGTTTATCGGCGGTTATGAGGGCGTACGCCCCTTGAGTACCGAAGAAAAGGCGTATTTCCCGACCGCCCAACGCGCCGGCTGCATCCGTTTTTGGGTGTCGCGCCTGTTGGATTTTCATTTTCCGCAGGAGGGCGAGATGACGTTTATCAAAGACCCGAACGCGTTCCGCAACCTGCTGTTGAGTTTGGATTGAGTGCGTCCGGCGTTTGACAGAAATGCCGTCTGAAAGGGTTTCAGACGGCATTTTGTTTCGGGTTTGAATATGTTTTCCGGATGTTTTCCGGTTCGGCGTACCGGTTTCGGCTGCTTTGTTACGCACCCGCGCTGCTGTCCGATGCTGAATTTCAGCGGACGGATAAAATTGTGCAGTCATTTTTGATCGGCTTTGGGTACAATCCAGCCATTATGTTTTGAAATGGGAAAACGGATGGATATGCGGCGTTGGGCGGTTGTCGGATTGGTTACGCTGCCGCCCCTGTGTTTTTTGACCGTGATGGTGCTTGCACCTTTGTGGGCGATGGCGGCATATGACGGTTTGGCATGGGGCGCGGTGCTGTCGGATGCCTATATGCTCAAACGTTTGGCGTGGACGGTGTTTCAGGCGGCGGCAACCTGTATCTTGGTGCTTCCCTTGGGCGTACCTGTCGCGTGGGTGCTGGCGCGGCTGGCGTTCCCGGGGCGGACTTTCGTGCTGCGCCTGCTGATGCTGCCTTTCGTGATGCCGACGCTGGTGGCGGGCGTGGGCGTGCTGGCTCTGTTCGGGGCGGACGGCCTGTTGTGGCGCGGCTGGCAGGATACGCCGTATCTGTTGTTGTACGGCAATGTGTTTTTCAACCTGCCCGTGCTGGTCAGGGCGGCGTATCAGGGGTTTGTGCAAGTGCCTGCGGCACGGCTTCAGACGGCACGGACGTTGGGCGCGGGGGCGTGGCGGCGGTTTTGGGACATTGAAATGCCCGTTTTGCGCCCGTGGCTTGCCGGCGGCGTGTGCCTTGTCTTTCTGTATTGTTTTTCGGGGTTCGGGCTGGCGCTGCTGCTGGGCGGCAGCCGTTATGCCACGGTCGAAGTGGAAATTTACCAATTGGTTATGTTCGAACTCGATATGGCGGGGGCTTCGGCACTGGTGTGGCTGGTGTTGGGGGTAACGGCGGCGGCGGGATTGCTGTATGCGTGGTTCGGCAGACGCGCGGGTTCGGATAAGGCGGTTTCTCCTGTGATGCCGTCTGAACCGCAGTCGGTCTGGGAATATGTGCTGTTGGCGTTTGCGGCGGCGGTGTTGGGCATATGCTGCCTGTTCCCGTTGGCTGCGGTCGTGGTAAAGACCTGTTCTGCGGGAGAATCTTGGCAGGTGTTGGCGGAACGCGAAACTTGGCAGGCGGTGTGGAATACTTTGCGCTTCTCGGCGGCGGCGGTATTTTCAGCGGCGGTATTGGGTGTCATGTATGCGGCGGCGGCGCGGCGGTCGGCGTGGATGCGCGGGCTGATGTTTTTGCCGTTTATGGTGTCGCCGGTTTGTGTTTCGGCAGGCGTGCTGCTGCTTTATCCGCAGTGGACGGCTTCGTTGCCGTTGCTGCTGGCGATGTATGCGCTGCTGGCTTATCCGTTTGTGGCAAAAGATGTTTTATCTGCCTGGGATGCACTGCCGCCGGATTACGGCAGGGCGGCGGCGGGGTTGGGCGCAAACGGCTTTCAGACGGCATACCGTATTACGCTCCCCCTCTTGAAACCGGCGTTGCGGCGCGGGCTGACCTTGGCGGCGGCGACGTGTGTGGGCGAATTTGCGGCAACCTTGTTCCTGTCGCGCCCCGAGTGGCAGACGCTGACGACGCTGATTTACGCCTATTTGGGGCGTGCGGGTGAGGACAATTATGCGCGGGCAATGGTGTTGACATTGCTGTTGTCGGCATTTGCGGTGTGCATTTTCCTGCTGTTGGACAACGGTGAAGGCGGAAAACAGACGGAAACGTTATAATGTGAACCCTTTTTCAGAGGACGGCAAAATGAGCGAGTTGAGCGAAATCCTTTCCTATAATCAGAAGTTTGTCGAGTCAGGCGAATATGAGAAATATTTTACCGATAAATACCCGGGCAGGGAGTTGGCGATTTTGTCCTGCATGGATGCGCGGATTATCGAGCTGCTGCCCAATGCTTTGGGGTTGAGGAACGGCGATGCCAAACTGATTAAAAATGCAGGTGCGCTGGTTGCGCATCCGTGGGGTTCGGTAATGAGGAGCCTGCTGGTTGCCGTGTTTGAACTGAAAGTCAAAGAAATCATGGTCATCTCCCATCACGATTGCGGTATGCAGGGATTGAATGCGGCCGGCTTTCTCAGTAAGGTGCATGAAAGCAATATTCCCGACGACCGTATCGAAACCCTGCGTTATGCAGGTGTCGACCTCGACGGCTGGCTGACCGGTTTCGACAACGTCGAAGACAGCGTGCGCCATACGGTCGAACTCATCCGCCGCCATCCGTTGATGCCGCGCCATATTGCCGTTCACGGATTGGTCATCCATCCCGTTACCGGCAAACTGACCCTGATTGTGGACGGCAGTGTTTCAGACGGCATGGACTTATCGGAAGGAATGGAAACATCATGAAGAAAATCGGACTGTTCGGCGGCACTTTCGACCCGATACACAACGGGCATCTTCATATCGCCCGTGCCTTTGCCGATGAAATCGGGTTGGACACGGTTGTTTTCCTGCCGGCAGGCGGCCCGTATCACAAAGATGCCGCCTCCGCTTCCGCCGCGGACCGCCTTGCCATGGTCGAACTGGCGACGGCAGAAGACGCGCGTTTTGCCGTCAGCGACTGCGACATCGTCCGAGAAGGCACGACTTACACCTTCGACACCGTACAAATCTTCCGCCAGCAGTTCCCGTCCGCACAACTTTGGTGGCTGATGGGCAGCGACAGCCTGATGAAGCTGCACACATGGAAAAAATGGCAGATGCTCGTGCGCGAAACCAATATCGCCGTCGCCATGCGGCAGGGCGACAGCCTGCACCAAACCCCGCGCGAACTGCACGCGTGGCTGGGCAATGCGCTTCAGGACGGCAGCGTCCGCATCTTGTCCGCCCCGATGCATAATATGTCGTCAACGGAAATCCGCCGCAACCTGAGTGCCGCCGGTGTTTCAGACGGCATCCCGCCTGCCGCTGCCTGTTATATCCGAGAACACCGGCTGTACGAAAAATAAAGTCAAATCAGTAAGGAACGGCTATAATGCCGTCTGAAAACATCCCGTTAGGAACATAATGAACGAACAAGAACTGCAAGACCTGCAAAAAATGGTCGAGGTGGCCGTCAACGCCCTCGAAGACATCAAAGCCAAAGACATTTCCGTTCTCGAAACGCAAGACAAAACTTCGCTGTTTGCCAGAATGATTATCGCCAGCGGCGACAGTACGCGCCAAGTCAAAGCATTGGCCAACAACGTTGCCGTCGATTTGAAAGAAGCCGGTTTTGAAATCCTCAGTACCGAAGGCGACAGCGGCGAATGGACGTTGGTTGATGCAGGCGACCTCGTCGTCCACGTCATGCTCCCTGCCGTGCGCGACTTCTACGACATCGACACCCTCTGGGGTGGCGAAAAACCGAGTTTCCACGCCGGAATGCAGAAGCCGTGGCACGCGGCAGACTGATTCCCGATGCCGTCTGAATGTTCAGACGGCATTTTCCTGTAAGGGAGAAAGCATTGAACATTACCGTTTTGGCAGTCGGCACCAAAATGCCGCGCTGGGTTGATGAGGCCGTCGCCGAATACGCCAAACGCTTCGGACGCGACATCGCCTATGCACTCAAAGAAATCAAACCCGAAAAACGCGGCGCGGGCGTGAATGCCGCCCAAGGTATGGCGGCAGAAGAAAAACGCATCCTCGAAGCCATACCGCAAGGCGCGTTCCTCGTCGTTCTTGACGAACGCGGCAAAGCACCGACCTCCGTCGAGCTGGCGGAACACCTCAAAAGCTGGCAGCAAAACGGCGAGCACGTCTGCTTCGTCATCGGCGGCGCGGACGGCATGACCGACCGCCTCAAACAACAAGCCCGCATGATGATGCGCCTGTCCAGCCTCACCCTGCCGCACGGCATGGTGCGCGTCCTTCTGACCGAGCAGCTCTACCGGGCCGTTTCCATCCTGCATAACCATCCTTATCATCGGGAATAAGAAGGCTTTTGCCCGCACCCCTAATCGGTTAAAATCACCCCGTTATTTCTGAACACACAGCAAAGGAATCCGCTATGGCACGCATGGTATTCTGCGTTAAGCTCAACAAAGAAGCCGAAGGCATGAAATTTCCACCGCTTCCCAACGAATTGGGCAAGCGCATTTTTGAAAACGTATCGCAAGAAGCATGGATGGCGTGGACGCGCCACCAAACCATGCTGATTAACGAAAACCGCTTAAGCCTTGCCGATCCGCGCGCGCGCGAATATCTGGCGCAGCAGATGGAGCAGTATTTCTTCGGCGACGGCGCGGATGCCGTTCAGGGGTATGTTCCGCAATAAACGGTTTTCCGTTTTGAACACAGGCTGTCCGAACCTGCTTCAGACGGCCTTTAAAATACGCCGGACAACTTTATCTTCACGCAACCGGACAAATTTTGACATTGGGCAATGTTAAAATCCCCCGTTATTTCCAACCGCGCTTTCAGGAGCAGATGATATGCAACACGACGTTTACGACTACACCGCGCATACGGTTTCTAAAAACACCGTCCTGCAGAAAACCTACCGCCTGCTCGGATTTTCTTTCATTCCGGCTGCCGCAGGCGCAGTGCTTGCTGCCAATGCCGGTTTCAATTTTTACGCCGCCTTCGGTTCGCGCTGGATAGGATTTGCCGTCGTGTTGGCGTTTTTCTACGGTATGATCCACTTCATCGAGAAAAACCGTTACAGCAATACCGGCGTTGCCTTGCTGATGGTATTCACATTCGGTATGGGCGTATTGATCGGCCCCGTGCTGCAATACGCGCTTCATATTGCCGACGGTGCGAAAATCGTCGGCATTGCCGCCGCGATGACCGCCGCCGTCTTTTTAACGATGTCCGCCTTGGCACGCCGGACCCGGCTCGATATGAACGCGCTCGGACGTTTCCTGACCGTAGGTGCAGTCATTCTGATGGTCGCCGTGGTTGCCAATCTGTTCTTAGGCATCCCTGCACTTGCCCTGACCATTTCGGCAGGTTTTGTCTTGTTCAGTTCCTTAATGATTATGTGGCAGGTGCGCACCGTCATCGACGGCGGAGAAGACAGCCACATCAGCGCGGCATTAACCATTTTCATCTCCTTATACAATATATTCAGCGGCTTGTTGCATATCCTATTGTCTCTAAACGGTGATGATTGATATCAGTAAAACGCCATCCGAACCATGCCGTCTGAAAAGTTATTTCAGACGGCATTTTGTTTTGGGCATACAATACGGATACACATTCATCAATATACGGCCGACCATGCTGTCGGAAGGAATCATATGTTACCGAATACACCGCGCCGAGCCGTTTATGCCGGCAGTTTCGATCCGCCCACATTGGGGCATCTGTGGATGATACGGCAGGCGCAATCTATGTTTGACGAACTCATCGTCGCTATCGGCATCAATCCCGACAAACGCAACACCTATACCGTCGCTGAAAGGCAGGATATGTTGTGCGCCATTACCGACAACTTCCCAAACGTCAGAATTGAAGTGTTTGAAAACCGGTTTTTGGTGCATTACGCCCGCGAAGTGCAGGCAGGATTCATCGTGCGCGGCATACGTTCTGCTTCGGATTACGAATACGAACGTTCCATGCGCCATATCAACAGCGACCTCGCACCCGAAATATCCACCGTATTCCTCATGCCGCCGCGCGAAATTGCCGAAGTGTCATCAACCATGGTCAAAGGATTGGTCGGGCCTGACGGCTGGATGGAAACCGTCAAAAGATATGTGCCGCCGGCCGTGTACCAAAAAATGATTGCAGAACATCACAACAATGCCTGACAGAAAGCTTCTGTCAAATATATTCAGGTTCAAATATGTGGGAAATCTTATTCAGACACCAAGATTTTGTCGCCATCAATAAACCTCAAGGCATATCCGTCCACCGTTCCGACGGCGAAGTCAGTCTGACGGCAACACTTGCGGCACAGTTGGGCGTAGAAAAGGTATGGTTGCTGCACAGGTTGGACAAGCAGACCGGAGGCATATTGCTGTTTGCCCTTAATCCCCAAAGTGCCGCTGTTCTTGCTGCACAGTTTGCCGAAAGGAAAATGAAGAAAACCTATTTGGCTTTGTCCGACCGCAAACCGTCCAAAAAACAAGGATGGATAAAAGGCGGCATGGAAAAATCCAGGCGCGGGATGTGGAAGCTGACGCACAATATGGAAAATATTGCCGTTACCCGATTCCACAGCATCAGTGTCGCCGAAAAACTGCGGCTGTTCATCCTTGAGCCCCATACGGGCAAAACGCACCAATTGAGAGTGGCGATGAAAAGTTTGGGCAGTCCGATTCTAGGCGACAGCTTATACGGCGGAACAGAATCCGAAACCATGTTTCTGTATGCATGGAGAATACAATTTGCCTACCAAAACCGACAAATCGAAATTGTTGCACCCTTAAAAAACGAATGGCAGACTGAAAATATTCATCGGGCACTGGAAGAATTCTGCATGGAAAATAAAATTGACTGATATAAATTAAATTTATAAACAAATAGATAAATATTTTTAGAGAAATTTCTTCAGAAAAGTATTGACCGTTTTCCCCTGTGGGCGTATAGTTCGGTTCTTCGCTGCTGCCGAAGCGGCGAACGAACTGGAAAGTATAGCACAGAATGTCGGGAA